>JAUZPL010000021.1 GCA_030705955.1 Bacillota bacterium
GCCACAACTCAAAGGAGAAAAGAGAGTGAGTTGAGGAGAAAAAGTCTCAATCGCCACAACTCAAAGGAGAAAAGAGAGCGAGTTGGGGAGAAAAAGGCTCAATCGCCACAACTCAAAGGAGAAAAGAGAGTGAGTTGAGGAGAAAAAGGCTCAATCGCCACAACTCAAAGGAGAAAAGAGAGTGAGTTAGGGAGAAAAAGGCTCAATCGCCACAACTTAAAATTGGAAAACAGTCACTAAATCGAGCTTCTAAGTGAATAAGGGTCTAATAAGGACGGACCTTTTCAAGGAAAAACGAAAAATAAATAAATATATATCAATTAAAGAAGTAAATAAAAAAATAGGCTGCCGAAAAAGTTTCGGCAGCCTAGGTGTAAAACCTTAACTGGTTTTACACCTTCTTTGAGCTTATATAATTAGCTTACTTTACGTTCAGAAGCTTTTGAGCCTTTATTACCAAATAATGTTTCCATAACAGGGTTGTTTCTTCCTTGTGCTTTCTTTGCAAACATTGGGTTTAGGATGACCAATAGTAGAATGTTTACTACAAGGCCTGAAAATCCTTCATATGCTCCAAAGTTTTGATGGATTGCATAAAGAATACCAACTACTACCATGCCACCGATAAAGCCAGCAAAGGCAGCTTCTTTAGATAAGTTTCTCCAGTATAGGCTGAATACCACAGCTGGGAAGATTTGAACGATTCCGGAAACGCCCATTAGTTGTAAAGAAACTAGAGCACTTGGGAATAATAATCCAAACAATAGGGCAAGTCCGATAACCACAAAGACCATATAACGAGTAACCTTTGTCATTCTAGGGCCAGAGGCTTTTGGATTGATTACGTCTCGATAAATATTATTAGCAAACAAGCTGGATGCTCCAATTGCCATGATGGAACATGGTACTAATGATGCTAAAGCGATAGTCGAATAAGCTAAGCCTTGTGTTGTACCGCCATAAGACATATGGATTAATTCTAAGAATGCAAAACGTGGATCTGTTCCTTTTGGAATTACTAAGAATGCTGTAATACCTAAGAAAGTAACAAGCATTAAGACAATGTTATAGAAAGGTAGAACAATTGCATTTTTTCTTAAAGATTCACCACTTCTTGAACTGAATACACCTGTTGCAGTATGTGGCCACATAAATAAGGCCATTGCAGAGATAAGTGCTGCAGTTGAGAACCATAGCATTGTTTTAGGACCAGTAGAAGGTACTGTTAGTAATTGAGGTGCTTTATGTGCTGTTATATGCATCATATTGCCCCAGCTACCAAAGTGAATCATTGGAAGTGAAACAACCATGTACAGCATGATAATCCATACTAGGATATCCTTAATAATGGCAGTATATGTTGGTGCTTTAATTCCTGCGAAAAATGTATAGAACGCGACAAGTAAGAAAGATACGATAACAACGAAAGTGATGTTAATATATCCTGTGCCAGCTATTGTTAATGTTTCTTGAATTCCACTTAATTGCAAATCGATATATGGAATAAGCATGAGTACGCCATTAATGGCGATTAAAACTGAGAATAACTTACTATCAAAACGACCTTTTACATAATCGGCAAGTGTAGTAAAGTTATGAGTCTTACCAACCTTCCAAATTTTTGGTAAGAAGAAGTAAGCAAGTGGATAAGCTAAAACTACATATGGTGTAGCAAAGAATGCAATACTTCCGCCTGTAAAAGCAGTACTTGTTAATCCTAAAAAGGTATAGGCTGTATAAACGTCTGCACCAATTAGAAACCAAACAAATAAGGCTCCTAAACGGCGTCCGCCAACAGACCATTCTTCAACAGAACTGCGGGATTCCTTGCTCCGTCCTGCGATAAAACCAATGGCGACAACTATCAGTACAATAATAGAAGTAACAATGAGAGCGGTTAAATTTCCTTTCATTCTTCAAGTTCCCCCCTAGACTTCTGAATCTTGTAAACAATAAACGTAAACACTGGTGTAAGAATCATCCAAATGAGTAACCAGAAATGAAATAATGGAAACCCAGCAATAATGGGATTTATCTTATTAACTAGTGGCAACGCTACCAATTGAGCGAGAAAAGGTATGAGAACTAACACGAAAATAAGTGCTTTCAAGTATTTTTCCTCCTTTGAATGCGTTTTCATTTCATGCTTTGATTATAGCAAGCGCTTTCGGGAGAAAATCATATTTTGTCACAAGATGTTCAAAAATGAGGGTAAGATGTCATAATTCAATTCTTACACGTAAGTCCTTTACATAGTTTCTGCTTACAGGTACCTCGGAATGATCTCTATCATTCATAATCAAATTATAGGAACCACTAAACCAAGCCCTTAATTCTTTAACATGTTCTAAATTTACTAAATAGCTTTTATGAGTTCGGAAAAAGGAATAGGCCTCAAGCTTTTCGTATAGTTCACTAAGAGTAAATAAAGCTTTTATTTTTTCTGATTCTGTATGAATAATGACTTCACGACCTTCCTTTTCAATGAAAAAAATATCCTTTGGAGATAAATAAATAAATCCTTGCTCAGTTTCAATCGCTAATTTATTTTTTGTCTGTCCTGTTTTTAAATGATTTTCTTTTACTAAATTGGAATAGGTATCAAAAACTTCAATAATATCTTCATGGTCATATGGTTTTAAAAGATAGTGAAAGGCTCTTAATTTAAATGCCTCAATGGCAAAATGGTCGTATGCTGTTAGAAAAACAATTTGAATAGAAAAATCAAATTCATTTATTAACTCAGCGACCTGTAAACCTGTTAGATCTGGCAGCTGGATATCAAGGAACATTAAATCTGGTTTAAGTTCTTTGGCCTTTTTTATCGCTTCCATTCCTGTAGAAGCTTCGCCTATAAGTTCTATATTTGGAATCTCTCCAAGCATAAAAGCTAGCTCTTGTAGAGCAGGCTGTTCATCGTCAACAATCAAAACCCGAATCGTCATGTATTCCACCTCTTTATAAATTTAAGTTACATAAATTACGTTTAATGAATGGCATCATCTTTTGGCCTTACAAATGAAACAAGGGTTCCTTTCCCTGTTTGTGATTCAATTGTAAAGTTAGACTTTTCTCCAAAATGATAGTAAAGACGTTGTTGTATATTTGATAATGCAAAGCCCATATGTTCTTCCTGACCTTCATTTACTAAATTTTTTTCCATTCCAACTCCATTATCCTTAACACTGATTTGAACACCATTTTTTATTTTCATTACCTGTATCCTTAAAATTCCGTTACTGCTCACTTTTCTTATTCCGTGAACAATAGCATTTTCAACAAGTGGCTGAATGGTTAAAGAAGGAATCGTGTAGTCTAGGCAGTTGTCCTCAATTTTCCATTCAACATGTAAACGGTCCCCAATTCTAGCCTTTACAAGATTTAAATAAATCTGAACATGATCTAATTCCTCTTTAATGGTAATCAAATCCTGATTTACATTTTGCATATTTTTTCGTAAATATTTTGCTAGTTGTGTAATCATTTGTCTTGATTCATCTGGAGAAGTTCTAATTAGAGACTTAATCGTATTTAACACGTTAAATAAAAAGTGTGGATCCATTTGTGCTTGCAATGCTTTGATTTCTGCATTCGTAACCAAATGGGCCTGCCTTTCTGCTTCTGCTAAAGCATATTGTTGGCTAAACAATTGCCCAAGTCCTTTTAAAATACCTGTAACCTCTGCTGTTGTATAATCTTGGCCGCTAGCGTAAAACATTCGGAAGAGACCAATCTTGTGTGTCCCATATCCAATAGGTAGATCAACACTAAATGGGGTAATTCTCCCCTTTTGGAAAAGAGTTTTGTTATGCTGCTGAAAGGAAACACCAGTTGCTTCTGTTTCACGAATTAAGGCATGTCCAATTTCTTTAACAGCTTCATTCAATGGCTTACGCCAATAGGATAACGTCATTTCTGCAATTTGCAGGGCCTTCTGGGCATAGTGAGCACCGATTCTTTCCTCCTCCGAAGCAACTTGAATCAATACAAGGAAAAATGCAGCAACTCCCATACTATTTGATAAGATTTGTGGAATTCCAATTAGAAGCACTAATGACAATGCTTTTTCAAACGGATGTGCCATTAATAAAATCAAAATCATTTGCATGGTTTCAGCAGCAAAGCCTACCAAAAAGGACATTTGAACGAAAGAAACGTGTCGGTAGCGTTTTTTTAATGAGTTCTTCATTAATCCAGCAAAAATCCCTTGAAGGATTGTGGCAACCATACATGGAATAGCAACAAATCCGCCCATGAAATAACGATGAATGCCTGCTATCAGACCAACAATAAATCCAGCCTGAACCCCTCCAAACAATCCTGCAATTACAACACCAATGGTTCTCGATGTTGCAATTGCCTCCCATCCAGAAATATTGCTAATCCAGGGGGATTCCTGGTAGCCAAAGGCTGTTACTCGAATACCTGAATAGGTGCCTAAAATAGCAAAGAAGCTAAACAAAAGGATAAAATACCAAATATTTTGGTTTTCCCCTTTATAATGCATAAAATGGCGAAGCTTTTGCTGCCTAGAAAATAGAAATGCCATTGCGATTAAGAATCCAACCCGCTCTATTTGCTCAACTAAAAGATAAAGCATAAAGCACCCCCCTCTATATTGGAAAAAGTACCGGCCTGTCAGCCGGTACTAATCTCAACCATAACAATATTTTACATATGGTTAAAAATGAAAAATCTCCAGCAGTACCTATTCCTTTTTTGAATATGCTCATTATACTATAATAAATCTTTAGCATAAAATGACTAGTACACAAAGTCTCTTGCGGATTTAGCTGCATATAAAAGTATGATTTTATTTAAATTGGGAAATGACAGAAATGATTACATGAAGGGAAATAAGAAATGACTATACTCTTATCTTTTTTACATATTCTCCTTTTAAGCTTTATTGAATTACTTTATTTAGTGGGTATCTTTATTGTTGTTGGGTTTCTTTTGGGCTTTCTTGAAAAACATTCAAATACCTTTTTGGTTCGAGCGTTTGGGCCTCGTGGAGTATTATTGACGGCATGGATTGGAACCCCAATTCATGAAATTGGTCATCTAATTCAATGCTTTATTTGGGGACACCGGGTGACAAGAGTAAAACTTTTACAATTAAATAATCCTTACGGAGAGTTAGGGTTTGTGGAGCACCAATATAATGTAAATAGCGTTTATCAGCGGATTGGGAATTTCTTCATTGGACTTGGTCCTATTTTTAGTGGTATTGGCACTTTAATTTTAGGAATGTACCTTTTTTTGCCTCAATCTTATGCAACATTTAAAAATGAAATTCATCAACATGTGTCTTTTGAAAAATTAGATATACATGTTTTAAAAACGATTGGAATGTCTGTAATAGTGATAGCAAAGAGCCTTTTTACCCTTGATAATTTAATAAATCCTTCATTTTGGATTTTTCTTGTGGTAGCAATTAGTATTTCCTCCCATATAGCCTTGAGTAAAGCAGATATTCAAAGTTCTGCAAACGGGCTAAGTATGATCTTTTCTATGCTTGTTTTATTTAATATTGGAGCAAGTTTGTTCAACATTAATAGTTATCAAATGGTACTGAAAATAACGGAATATAATGCCTATTTACTTGCGTTTTCTAGTATTGCCATCATCTTTTCGCTTTTTATGCTTGGGCTAAGCTTTCTTCTGTATAAAATAAAAGATGCTGCTAAAATGTGACTGTACTCTTATTACCGCAAATATAATAAAAGCCCATTTCCTGCATTTGAGGAAATGGGCTATTCTGTATGCAAATAATATGCCTTTCTACTCTTTAGGGCCTACCATTTCTTCTGGTTTTACAAATTGATCAAATTCCTGTTCTGTAAGGATGCCAAGTTGAATGGCTGCTTCCTTTAAAGAAATTCCTTCCTTATGGGCATGCTTTGCAATTGATGCTGCTTTTTCATAGCCAATATGAGGATTCAAGGCAGTGACAAGCATTAATGAATCATTTAGATATTTAGAAATAACTGGGATATTTGCCTCAATGCCAACTGCGCAATTTGTATTAAAGGAGTCAAGTGAATCTGCCAGTAAACGGACAGATTGAAGGAAGTTATAAATGATAACAGGCTTAAATACATTCAATTCAAAATTGCCTTGGCTAGCAGCAAATCCAATTGTTGCATCATTTCCCATTACCTGAGCAGCAACCATTGTCATTGCTTCACACTGAGTGGGATTTACTTTTCCTGGCATAATTGAACTACCCGGCTCATTTGCAGGAATGGTAAGTTCCCCTATCCCGCATCTAGGGCCGCTAGCTAGCCATCTTACATCATTAGCTATTTTCATTAAATCTGCAGCTAATGCTTTAAGAGCACCATGGACAAATACCGTTTCATCATGACTTGTTAATGCATGAAATTTATTTATGGATGAATGGAACTGGAGCTTTGTATATTTTGATATTTCCTCTGCAACCAATGTGCCAAACTGAGGGTGGGCATTGATTCCCGTGCCAACAGCTGTACCTCCAATGGCAAGAGCCTGCATTTTTTCACTCGAATTTAAAATCATTTCCTTTGAACGATCAAGCATATGTACCCAACCACTGATTTCTTGCCCAAGGGTTAGAGGAGTTGCATCCTGAAGATGTGTTCTTCCAATCTTTACAATATGGTTAAACTCCTGTTCCTTTTGCTGAAAGGTATCTTGCAATTTTCCGATTGCTGGTATTAACTTTTCAATAACAACCTTTACCCCAGCGATATGCATGGCGGTAGGGAAAGTATCATTGGAGCTTTGACTCATATTTACATCATCATTAGGGTGAATTTTTTCCTCGTAGCCATTTTCCTTAAGCCACTCATTACCTCGGTTTGCAATGACTTCATTTACATTCATATTGCTTTGTGTACCACTGCCGGTTTGCCAGACAACGAGTGGAAAATGCTCATTAAGCTTGCCTTCTAAAATCTCGTCACAAGCCTCGATGATTGCTTTTGCTTTATTGGAATTCAATTTTCCAAGACCTTCATTTACAACCGCAGCACTTCTTTTTAAAATAGCGAATGCTGAGATTACCTCACTTGGCATATGCTCCCCGCCAATTTTAAAATTTTCTTTACTTCGCTGTGTTTGGGCACCCCAATATTTGTTGGCAGGAACCTTTATTTCCCCCATTGTATCTTTCTCAATACGATAATCCATTTCTTTCACCTCGTTTTAATTTAATTCCTGATAAATAATATGGTTTAATTCTATAGTGTCTATGCTTGAAGTATAGCTCTTTGTTTTATTCAATTCCAATTGAAAAGCTTCCATTCTGAAATCAAATTATTTTAAGATATTAAAATAATTTAAGCCCAATGGAATATACCTGATATAGACATTAAAAAAATGAGGAATTACAATGGATGTAATCAGAAATTTCAATAAATATTGTATGCTAAAAAAATTAATATAGGGGTGCAGGAATGGTAAAAGGTTATTTCATTATTATTTTGTCAGCAATATGCTTTGGATTAATTCCCATTTTCGCTTTATATGCCTACCAGAGTGGTGTTACGACCACTTCCCTTTTATTTTTACGATTTTCCTTTTCTGCTCTTATCTTTTTTTTGTACCTATTTTTAAAAAAGGAAAATTGGAGAATTACCAGGAAACAGTTCCTTTCGCTTGTTTTATTGGGAGGGGTCCTTTATATGGGGCAATCTTCTTTTTATTTTACTTCGGTAAAATACATTCCAGCATCTTTAGCAGCTTTATTATTGTATTTGTATCCAATATTTGTGGCGGTACTTTCGTATTTTGCAAATAAGGAGAGGTTGTCCAAACTAACATTAATCGCAATAGCTATATCAATGTTTGGGATTATTTTTGTTCTTGGTTCTCCAAGGGGACATATTAATCTTTTTGGACTTTTACTTGCTGGTGGGTCAGCCATCATCTATTCCATTTATATTGTTATAGGGGATAGGGTTATTAAAAACCTTCCACCCATTGTTACCTGCGCATATGTTTCATTATTTTCTGGCTTTTCTTTTTTTGCATTTGGTTTACTTTCCCATTCCCTTAGCTTTCATTTCGGAAAAGTAGGATGGTACATGGTGATATGTATTGCCTTTTTTTGTGGTGTCATTGCCATGTTTACGTTCTTTGTGGGAATGAAAATCATTGGTCCTACAAAAGCATCTATTTTAAGTATGGTTGAACCTGTTGTTACTTTTACTTTTTCCACCCTCCTTTTTCATCAAAAATTGTCTGCTGTTCAAATGATAGGGGGAATAATTGTTTTATTTGGTGCTATTTTGGTGGTAATGTCACGTGAAAAAAACAAGAGAAGTGAAAATGAGACTCAGCCAAGGGTGAGTTATTTATGAAAAAAATTTTTTTAAAATGCATATTGACCTTGCCGTTACGTTAATGTGTAAAGTCAAATTATCAGGAGGTGAGATCATGGAGTATACAGTGCAAAAGCTAGCTCAAATGGCGGGAATCAGTACTAGAACATTACGGTACTATGATGAGATTGGAATTCTTAAGCCGGCAAGAATTAACTCGTCAGGATACCGGATATATGGGGGAAAAGAAGTAAACCTGCTACAACAAATCCTTTTTTACCGTGAACTGGGGATGAATTTAGATAGTATCAAGGAAATTGTCACTTCCCCAACATTTGATGGAGCAAAAGCACTAAGGGAACACCGTGAGAGCCTTCTTGAAAAAAGACGGCAATTGGATTTGTTAATTTCCAATGTTGACAAAACCATTGCTACAAAGGAAGGAAGAATAACGATGACGGATCAAGAAAAATTTGAAGGCTTCAAACAAAAGTTAATGGATGATAATGAAAAGAAATATGGCAAGGAAATTCGGGAAAAATATGGTGAGGACGCGATAAACAAGTCAAATAACAAAATTAAAAATATGACACAAGAACAGCATGAAGAAATCACAAAGCTTTCCAATGATGTTCTTGAAACACTTTACGCTGCATTTCAAACAGGTGACCCTGCGAGTGTGTTAGCTCAAAAGACAGCGGATTTGCATCGGCAATTCTTAAGTTTTTATTGGGATCACTACTCCAAAGAAGCCCATGCTACTATTGCTCAAATGTATGTAGATGATGAAAGATTTACAGCTTACTATGACGTGAAACAGCCCGGTGCTGCTGCCTTTTTAAGAGACGCAGTCCTTATTTACACAGGAATGAAAAAATAAGCTATGAGGAAGCAGGAAACCCATTTGGAATTCCTGTTTCTTTTTTTGCTATAATCGAGGTATGGAATAAACAAAGGGGGAGATATGGTGTATCATCGTTTATGGACTGCGGTAAATATTATTCTTATTGTTGGTACGATTATTTACATATGGTTCTTTAGTTCACATAATAATTCCTATATTATTACAAGTCAGTTTTTGGCACAGATTGCCATTATTCTTTTCTTTATTAATGTGAACATGTATTTTATCTTTCTAGTTATTCGAAAAACATCAATCCGAAAAGTAAAGATTCATCTTGCTAAATTTTCAAGAATAATGATGAAATGGCATATAAAAATAGGGGTTATTGCCACAATCATTATAATTGGACATGCTTCTATTAATTTATTTCAAGTTGGACCAGTGGTAGGGTTTACCCATCCTAAATTAGTAACTGGTTATTTGGCAATCCTTTTACTCTCTGTTACATTATTTGCAGGTTATTTACGGCATAAGAGGGCGTCTGGTTTTAGAAGGAAGTTTCATCTTGTTTCCGCTTTTGTCTTTTTGGCTGCTTTCTTACTTCATATGTTTATTTTCATTTAAAAAAGCAGAATCCCGGGGGTTCTGCTTTTTTGCACTATTATAATTTCAATACATACTCACGAACCATATCAGTTGTTACAAGCCTACGTGTAGGAACAATCCCTTTTTTTGCAAGTTCGTTTATTTTATTTGTCACTTCATTTATTTTATCAGTTGTAAATTCTTTTCCTTCCTTACATAATTCAACGGCTTCTGAAATATATTCTTCTCTTTTTGTATCTAGTGTTAAAAAGTCATTAATTCTCTGGTTTTGCTTATTTACATGTTTTGTAATCTCATTATGTACACTCATAAATTCCACTCCATTTATAGTTAAATACCTTTCTAATCATATTAACAAGTTCGAGAACCAAAGTTAAGTAAAAAGGAATAAAAAGTAATGATCCTTTAGGATGAAAATAAAATTAGGAAGAACATTTTTTATTTCCATATTTTAAAATATAATGGAGATAGAGACAGTTCACAAAGTTGTTAAAAATGGGTTAGGAGGGGAATAAAAATGATAAGAATGGCGGTTTCTGGAGTACTTGGATTTATTCTGTTAATTGTGGAATCCCTCATTGTGATGAAGATAAAAGGCTATAAAACTATAGAATATGGTGAGTTAACTCCTTTTATTAATGTATGGGCAATGAATTTCTTTTTCGTTTATTCAATCCTTACTCAAATGATCAATTGGTATGAAAACAGAGTGGCTACGGCAAAAGGGGAAGAAGATCATTTTTATTAATAATTGTATATTGGTTTTAGCGCCCCAATCAACCATGATTAGGACGCTTTTTTTATTCATTATGGTTGGTGATTGGAGCGGAAATCAACAGACAAATTTAACAAAACCTATTTTTTAGAAAAATGCTCATGTTGAAACTAAACAACGATATGTATGTAAAAGGCGTTTTTGTTGACTAATAATGAACAAAGTGATAAGCCTAATGATGGAGACTGTCGAAATTTGTCATCTTTGTTACAAAAGCTAGTGTTCAAAAATTGTTCACCTCTTTTTGTGAGAATTATCACATATGCAACATAAATAACGGGAGTATAGTTCATTCGTAAACAAAATTACTTCTCGCTCGGAGGCGGAAAATCATGAACAAATTCGTTAAAAAAGGAACCATCGCAGTAGCATTGATTTCGGCTCTTTCATTTTCATTGGCAGGATGTGGGACAAGCAATAGCCCAACAAAAACAGCGTCTGCAAAAGAGAAGACAGTAACAGCAAAAGCAAATACAACTGACACTCAAAGTCAAACTACTCAAACTGATAGTGGTTACAATCAATACCTTGTTATTGAGCCAGGTGGAAAACTAGGACCTGATGGAAAAATGCATGATGCTTTTATAAATGGTGATATTAAAATCACTGAAGGACAGCCTGTTACTTTACACTTCCTAAACTTTGATGGTGGAACACATACCTACACATCTGCTGATTTAGGATTAAATGTTCAAATCAAAGGATCTACAAAAAAAGGTCAACCTGAAGAAACCACTTATACATTCACACCAAGTAAAACAGGTACATTCAATTGGATGTGTGCAGACAAATGTGATGGTGACAACGGCCAATGGGCAATGGTGCAAAAAGGTTATATGCAAGGAACTATCACAGTTTTACCATCAACAAACAAAGTTCAATATGTATCAATGGTTGTAAATCCAGGATATAAACTAGGTTCAGATGGAAAGTTACACGATGCTTTTGCAAATGCTGATATTACGGTAAAAGCTGGTCAGCCTGTTGAATTAACTGTTTATAACTTTGATGGTGGAGACCATACTGTTACTAGCAAAGACCTTGGATTAAACTTGAATGTAGTACCAAGTAAAACAAATGGTACTCCTAGCGTATCAACAGTTCAATTTACCCCAACTAAAACAGGTAAATTTATGTGGAACTGTGCAGATAAATGTGATGGTCAAAACGGCCAGTGGGCAATGGCTCAAAGCGGTTATATGATGGGTAATATTAATGTAGTTCAATAATAAAAACAAAACAGGGCACCTAAAAAAGGTTGCCCTGTTTTGTTTTCTTTGGTCACCTAGCTATTCATCCTCATATTCTTTTATCCTAACATTCTTTGAAAAAACCAAATTGTTCCTAAAATAAAAATGGATGTCGATCCAAAGTTTATGAACTTTTTATATCCATTTGTAGTTTGTAATTTAAATAGGATTGGAACTAATGTTAAAACTATAATCAATTGAATAATTTCAATACCAACATTAAAGTTTAATAAGGCAATTGCCAAATCCGGTTTTGGAAGATTCATTTCTTTTAATAAACTTGCAAATCCAAGTCCATGGATCAAGCCGAAAAAGAAGGTGATAACCCATCTGAATTTTATTTTGTTTCTAAAGATATTTTCAATTGCAATATAGCAAATACTCAAAGCAATCATGGATTCAACAAATCTTGAAGGCAACTCAATAAATCCTAGTACAGCTAGGGACAGGGTTATACAGTGTGCAATGGTAAAAGCAGTAACTGTAGTTATGTACTGTTTAATAGATTGTTTTCTTATTAAAAGGGCAAAAATAAATAATAGGTGATCATATCCTGTTAATATGTGCTTCATCCCCAGAACCAAAAATGAACCCCATGAAGTATGTGATAAAGATGGTCTTTGAGGGGAAGGGAGTGTTACCCCAGCTTGTTGCTGTATTTGTTGATTTTCAGCTAGTAACATAGTCCAATCGCGATTTTTGCCCTGTAAAGCAGCTTCGCTTATTTGGCCTTCATAATCTATAGATAAAAGGTTTGTATAACTACTAAAATTACGACCTTCATAAAAAATATCATCAAGAAGTTTAACTGTACTACCTGCGGCATAAGTAGGGTAAATAAAATGGATTGTAGCCACTTCTTTATCACCCTTTTTTTCTATCTTAAGGTTGCTTACTTTCGATGTTTGTTGTTTACCATTTACCTCTAGCACAACGCTATCCTCAATCCATTCTTGCAGACGATATTTAATTTTCGTGAACTCTTGATTGTTTAATTTCCCATCATTGTTTTGATCACCGCCAATTCCCTCAATGACGGATAAGGTATCTATTGAATAGGTTAATTCTGTTCTATTTTGTGTTAGGGTAAGATTTGTGAATGCAGCACTAAAAGCATGGGCAAGGCTTGTCCTAGGTGCAAATAATAGTGAAATAACGAGAAGTGAAATAATCTTCCTTTTAATAGATTTCCCCAAACCCTATTCCCCCTTAAAAAATAAAATACTTTACTTCTATCATATGGATCCCCTTTAGTTTTTAGAGTACCTTTTTTAGTTATAATTTCTAAAAAAATAAATAATTTTAATATATTCTTGACCTGTCTACGATAAATATAAATTGTACCAATGTTTTTTAAATTATATAAAAGGGGGAATTAGATGGGGAAAAGGCCTTTTAAAAAGTGGAGTAGTGTAGGACTTTCAGCCTTGCTGCTTGGTGGATCGTTTCTACCCAATCTTGCAATGCATGCTAAGGCAGCTCAATTTGGAAATGTTGTCATTAGTGAAGTTTATGGTGGGGGAGGGAACGTTGGCGCAAAATACAAAAATGACTTTATTGAGCTTTACAATCCGACTGAAAAAGAAATCAGTCTAGATGGGTGGACTGTGCAGTATGCTTCAGCATCCGGGACTAGTTACCAGCTTACGAAACTAACAGGTTCCATTAAAGCTCATGGATACTATTTAGTTCAAGAGGGGAAAGGATCAGGAGGTACAGACGATCTGCCAGCACCTAATATTATTGGTACCATGAATATGTCAGGAACCGCCGGGAAGGTAGCACTATCAAAAGGTATCACTGCTATAACGGGTAAAGCAGATGCTAATGTAATAGACTTTGTTGGCTTTGGGTCAGCAAACGACTTTGAAGGTACGGGACCAACTCTAGCACCCTCCAATACGAAAAGTGTGGAAAGATTGGCGAACGATAGTTCTGATCCGACTGGAGAAGGCGCAGGCAATGGAAATGGCTGGGATACAAATGACAATGCAATGAACTTTGTTCAAGCAGATCCGAACCCGCAAAATTCTAGTTCACCACAAGAACCTGCACTAACAATCCCTGACCCACCTGTAGAAGGGATTACCTACTTGGGTGATGTTAGAGATAACACTAGCGATGGTCAGCCAAAACTGTTAGGGCAAACCGTGACTGTGGAAGGGACTGTAACCGTAGCAAATAATATAGTTGGTTCCAATTCATTCTATATTCAGGATGATACGGGTGGTATGAATGTTTTTGGCAGTACACAGGAAGTTACAGCTGGAAGTAAGGTGAAAATAACCGGTACTGTCGCATTTTATAGAGGTTTAACTGAAATCAGTCCTACTTCTATAGAGGCAACTGGGGACGGAAAAACCATTACCCCGAAGGAAATTAGTAAGCTTGCTGTGTTTAATACTTATAACACGGCTGAACCTCTTGAAGGTACACTGGTCTCTATGAGAGGAAAAGTGACAAATATTCCTGATGCTTCTTCTGGAGGAGGAAGAAATATTACTTTAACCGATGATGCAGGTAAGACAGTCTTGGTTAGGGTAATGGATAGTACAGGGGTGGACGCAGTAAATAGTTTTAAAGTTGGAAGCTACTATAATATTACTGGTATTGTGGGTCAGTACGATTCGACAACTCCATATGATAGTGGTTACCAAGTCTTTCCTCGTAATAATAGTGATATAAATGAATATTTCGCACTTTCTTTAACACATGATCCTATCACAACAGGCTATAAAGGGACAGATGTAAATTTCATGGCCACCGCAACCGGAGCTGATACGGTTACCGTCTATTACAAAGAAACATCCGCATCATCCTATACATCACTGCCAATGGTTAAAAACAGCCAAGATCAATACAAGGCAGTTTTACCTGCTTCTACTCTTCCATTATCAGGATTTGTCTATTACATTGTAGCAAAAAATAAATCAGAGGTGAAAACAGCGGGGACAGCAGATGCACCTTTTTCAGTAAAAGTTGAGTTAGACAGCCAAGGGCCGGAAGTAACCGGTTTTCAACCAGCAAGTAATGCAATTGTTGAAACATATACACCTGATATTAGTTTCCAAATCAATGATCCAAGTGGTGTTGATACTTCTAAACTATCGGTTAAATTAGATGGTCAAGATGTTGGGTCTACTATTTCTGATAATCAGGTTCAATTACAGCTTATAAATGAGCTTACAGTTGGAACCCATACCGTTGTGGTAGAAGCTTATGACACAAAAGGAAACAAAAGCATTATTTCATGGTCCTTTACAGTTGCAAAACCCTTTACAGGTGGTAATCACTATCGAGGTACAACACACAACCATACTCAAATTTCACATGATGCTGCAGGAACACCTGAAGATGCCCTAAAGGCAGGAAAAGCCCATGGTTACGACTGGTTTGCTTTTTCTGACCATTCACATGATATCGATGCAACACTCGTAGACAAAGATACTGTCGACCATAATGGTATGCCTGAAAGAAAAGGCGGAGACAATTGGCAGCTTACAAAAGATCTTGCCAAACAGTATACGAAGGATGGAGATTATGTTGTTTTTCCAGCGTTTGAAATGACCTCAACGACATGGGGACATTCCAATGTTTTCGGTACAGATAACTTTATTGACCGAAAAATGAACGGAGGCAAATATCAGGATTTAAATCAATATTATGCATGGGTCTTAACCTATGATAATGTTGCTGCTCAGTTTAACCACCCAGACATGTCAGCAAACGCCTTTAATAATTTTATGCCATATGACCAAAGAGTGGATAAACTGTTTACGATGCTTGAGGTTGGAAATGGTTCGGGGAACTATGCATATGTCAATGCTGAAAAAAAATTCTTTAGCGCACTTGATTTAGGGTGGCATATAGCTCCAACCTTTGGAGAGGATAACCATGACGCAACATGGGGTCAAACTTTAAACAGGACCGTTATTGTCTCTAGTGATTTATCACAGGATTCATTATTACATTCCATGAGAAATATGCGAGTTTACATGGAGGAAGATCCTAATTTTAAGCTAGATGTTTTAGCTAATGGACAATACATGGGTGCTGTTGTTGATAGTAAATCATTAAAATTTGATATAAAAGGATCTGACCCTGTAGCAGAGTCTAATTCTATGCCACAATATAATTTCCTTCCATCTTCTTATAAGTCAGATGACCGTATTCAAAAAGTAGAGCTAATAAGTAATGGATCAAAAGTGGTTGATTCCATTCAACCAATGACAAAAGACTTTACTTGGAGCCCGGCTGTTGAGGTAACTGGAGGACAGCAATGGTTTGTTGTAAAGGTTACCCAAATGGACGGGGAACATATTTATTCTTCACCTATTTGGACAAAAGAGCAATCTGTTGACGTGCGAGTAAGTGGATTAGATGTTACAGGAGATGCTCTCATATCAGGGAATCCGGCAACGCTACAAGCAGGTGTTAGCAATTTAGGTATAACAACACTCTCGAATTTAAATGTAAAATTTTACTATGATGAGGTCAAAGATAGTAATCTTATAGGAACAGGCACCATTACTCAACTTGCATCTAAAGGTGTTGCTACAGCAAGTACAACATGGGATAGCCCAATTGCTGGTAAACATACCCTAATAGCTGTTGTGGATACTCCTCAAGGGGATAGTCCAGAAGATAATCAATTCAATAAAGAGGTCATCGTTAAACAATCATTAGGAATAAAAGTAATGATTGATGCTGCACATAAAAATGAGAATACCTCGACTGATCAAGGTACGTATAAAAATAACTTCACTGCATTTACAAAGCTTGTTAAAAATGAAGGCTATACCGTTGTTGAAAATACAAAGCCTTTAACTGCAGATAATTTACAGGATGTAAAGGTTTTGGTTCTAACACATCCTCAAATTGATTTAACTGCAGATGAAAATAAGTCAGTTACTGACTTTGTTAGAAATGGGGGTTCCTTATTACTAACAGATAAAAGTAATTACAAAAGTTATACAACAATTAATAATGATCTTTTACAGTTAATGGGATCATCCATTCAAATCAACAATGATGGGATTAATGATGATTCGAAGGATGGAAACTTTTGGTCAGATCCTTCTAAATCTCCATTTTCTGTTCGAATTCATCTGCAACCAGTATCAAACTATATTACGGACCGAGCGGGTACCCTTGAATATTATAGTGGATCAAGCTTGGAGTCGATTGGCCATCAGCCATTAACAAACAGTTCAAGTGTTACCATATTAGCTAGTGGTAACGAAACCACTTATCAAGGTAGTATTGCATTAGGAAACTATGTATATGATAGTATTTCTGATGATCTTGGTGGATCGCAAATTCCAGCAGTGGCTTCTGAAACGATTGGAAATGGAAAGATTATTGTTTCGGGAATGAACTTTATGAATGATAAGCAGTTGGATGAATCCTATAATCCTAAAGGAAATGACGAATTGGCGTTGAACTCAGTTAACTGGTTGGCTGGTCGTGGGACAGTTGTTTCCAATCTAAATGAGGCTCGAAACCAGCCCGATGGAACACCTGTGGTCGTAGAAGGAACAGTTACAACTGGGGCGGGTATTTTCTACGATGCCTTCTATCTACAGGATGATACAGGTGGAATAATGGCATTCCACGATGTTCCGGAAGGATCATTAAAAGCAGGAGATAAGGTCAGAGTTTATGGTACCTTAAAGACCTTTGAGAATAATAAAGAGCTAGAGTATACTGATTTTGCAAAAGATGTGATTAAACTTGGAAGTGGAGGTCCAATAAGTCCATTGGTCATAACGACAGGTGCAGCAAATGATGAGCAAAATCAAGGGCTACTTGTAAAAGTAACAGGAAAAGTAAAAGAAAAAGTTGATGAAAATTCCTATCTAATAAATGATGGTTCTGGAGATATTCTCGTCTTTACAGATGGCTACATTGTTACACAATCAGGTCCAGTTCCGGATTTGAAAATTGGGGATACCCTTGAAGCAGTTGGTCTTACAGGAAAGTATGCAAAAGGAAATCGCATTCGTGTTCGTGATACAAAAGAGTTGGTCAGAATAAAAGATATGACAGCACCTGTAACAACAGCTAATTTAAATCCATCTGAAGCAACAGGGGAAGATAGCTGGTTTACCTCGAATGTGACGGTAAATCTTACAGCTCAGGATGATATGTCCGGGGTAAAATTAACACAGTATAAAATAAATGACAAAGAATGGGCTGAATACATTGGACCAATTCAGTTAACAACCAACGGAGTATTCACTGTTCAATATCGCAGTGAGGACAATGAAGGGAATGTAGAAAATACGAAGTCAGTAGAAGTCAGGATTGACAAGTCTGCACCAGTATCTGCTGCAGATTTAAATCCAACGAGCCCGACAGGAAAAAATGGCTGGTATCATTCAAATGTTACAGTTAATCTTACTTCTCAAGATGAAATATCCGGAGTAGAATCAATCCAGTATCGAATTAATGATCAGGAATGGAAAGAATATGCAACCCCAATTCAATTAACGAATGATGGGGTATATTCTATTGAATATTTCAGTAAGGATCAAGCAGGAAACATTGAAACTTCTAAAGCAATAGAGGTAAAAATCGACAAAACTAATCCTGTATTAAAGGTAAAAGTAGATAACCCAATTCTTCCTATTCCAAACCATAAATTAGTAGAAATCAATGCAACACTCGAAGATAATGATTCAACCTCAGGCATTGATTCCGTTATTCTAGAGTCTATCACAGTGAATGAAACGAATGCTTTGTCAACTGATATACAGGGGGCCGATTATGGGACGTTAGATACAACATTTAATCTCCGTTCTGAAAGAAACGGATATGGAGATGGAAGAGTTTATACAATCACGTATTTAGTAACAGATCAGGCTGGAAATATGACGAGAACAACTTCAACGGTCACAGTTCCGAAAGGGAACTCAGGGAAATAAAATATAATGCTGCTGCTTCGGTAAGGAATAACCTTTTTGAAGCAGCTTTTTTTGAGGACAAAACTTGTTGTTTTATTGGCACTATGTTGATTGCAATGGGAATTAACAGACAAGTTTAAAAATGTTTGAAAAAATGTGAAGAAGCACTTGAATAATTAATGCATATTTTTTTGAAATAAATGTAAGCGTTACCAAAAAGATAATTAATAATTTTCTATTTTAATTGAAAAATTGGCCTAATATTGATTGCATAATTATAAATATGAATTTATAATAATTCATTATATGAGCCGTATAGGAGTTGAGTAATTTGAAGGCAGCCATTATTGGAGGAACGGGTTACGGGGCCGTTGAGCTTATTAGACTGATCAATAAACACCCTGTACTAAACCTAAATACGATTATTTCTAATTCGCAGGCTGGGGGTAATATTAGCGAGGTATACCCGCACCTTACAGATTCAATCGAAATGCCGCTTGATCCATTTGATGTGGATCAGATTTGTGAAAATAATGATATTGTTTTTCTGGCTACCCCCTCTGGAGTAAGTAAGAAACTTGTTCCGCCTATTTTAGGGGGTGGTGTCAAATGTATAGACCTATCTGGTGATTTTAGGCTTAAATCTCCCGAGCAGTATGAATCATGGTATAAGGATACAGCTGCTTCAGAGGATTATTTGGCTCAAGCAGTTTACGGACTTAGTGAAATTTATTCAGAAAAGATTAAAGCTTCCTCCTTCATTGCAAATCCAGGGTGTTATCCAACAGCGTCTATTTTAGGGCTTTTACCTATTGTGAAATCAGATCTAGCAGATTACCATTCTATCATTATAGATGCAAAATCCGGAGTTTCAGGAGCGGGAAGAGGGCTTTCCTTAGGGTCACACTATGCGGAAATAAACGAAAACATTAAAGCTTATAAGCTGGGTTCTCACCAGCATATCCCAGAAATTGAACAAATTCTTCAAGATGAAAGCGGCTTTCCTATAACCATCAGTTTTACAACGCACTTAGTCCCAATGACGAGAGGAATCATGTGTACGACTTATGTGAATGTAAAAGAGAGTATTTCAACAGATGAAGTGATTCAATTGTATAAGAATTTTTATCAAGATCACCCATTTGTAAGAGTCAGACCTAAAGGCTGTACTCCTTCAACAAAAGAAGTTCTCGGTAGCAATTATTGTGATATCGGATTGTATGTGGATAAACGAACAAATCGGCTGACCATTGTTTCTGTTATCGATAATTTAGTGAAGGGAGCATCAGGTCAAGCTATACAAAATGCAAATTTGTTATTTGATTGGGATATAAGAACAGGACTGAATGACTTACCGGTTTATCCATAGATGGCAATAGCGTTAACAACAAAGGGGGATGTTTGATATGTTATCAGCGATTTCGAATAACGAGGTTGTTGTTCTAATAGAAGGAAGTGTTACTTTACCAAAGGGGTTTAAGGCAGGGGGAATGCATTGTGGAATTAAGCGAAAAAGGTTGGATCTTGGTTTCATATTTTCAGAGGTTCCTGCAACAGCTGCAGGAGTGTATACAACCAATACCTTTCAAGCAGCACCACTAATCGTAACACAAGAAAGCATTTCGAAGGAAAACAAACTCCAAGCTATTCTAGTTAATTCCGGTAATGCCAATGCATGTACAGGTGAGCAAGGAATCCAAGATGCAAAAACCATGCAAAAGGAGTTTGCTAGTATGCTCGGAATTGAGCAGTACCTTGTTGGAGTTACTTCTACAGGAGTAATTGGAGAATTGCTTCCAATGGATTCTATACAAAGTGGGATTAAACAAATCCTTTCAAAAGAGCATGAAGATGAAATGAAATTTAAGCAAGCAATTTTAACAACTGATACTTGTACAAAAGATGTCGGTGTTCAATTAAAGGTTGATGGCAAAGTGGTTAGTATTGGAGGTGCCGCAAAGGGATCGGGGATGATTCATCCAAATATGGCTACTATGCTGGGATTTGTCACAACAGATGCCAATATAGGGTCTCAGGATCTACTGGTAGCATTAAAGGAAGTTACAAATCAAACGTTTAACATGATAACGGTAGACGGAGATACGAGTACAAATGACATGGTGTTAGTATTGGCAAACGGGCTAGCAGATAACGAAGTTCTTACAAAGGAACATCCAGACTGGAGTTTATTTGTAAAGGGATTAAAAATGGTGTGCGAAACTCTTGCGAAAAAAATTGCCAAGGATGGTGAAGGAGCAACCAAGTTAATTGAAGTCCAAGTAAATAATGCCTACAGTGTCCCTGCAGCAAGTGCAGTTGGCAAAGCCATTATTTCTTCTAATCTAGTCAAAACAGCTATTTACGGTACAGATCCCAACTGGGGACGAATTGTTTCAGCCATCGGATATAGCGGGGTGCCTGTAGAACCTAATGCCATTGAGGTATCAATTGGAACATTCCCTGTATTTAAAAATGGACTGCCATGCCCTATTTCTGAGGAAGCAGTGAAGGAATATTTAGAATCGGAGAATATTCAAATTTTTGTAGATTTGAACCAGGGTGAAAGCTGTGCAACAGCTTGGGGCTGTGATTTAACGTACGATTACGTCAAAATCAATGCTTCATACCGTACATGAGGTGAATGAAATGAAATACATGGTCATTAAATGCGGCGGCAGTGTTTTAGAAAATTTACCGCTTTCTTTTTATAAAAATATTGTATCCCTACATGAAACTGGAGAATGGGTTCCAATTATTGTGCATGGAGGTGGACCACTTATTACGTCCTTGCTTCAAACATTAAATGTGGAAACATCCTTTATTAATGGTCTTAGAGTAACCGATGATCAAGTTTTAAACATTGTGGAAATGGTGTTAAGTGGATCTGTTAATAAAACAGTTGTTCGTAAGGTGATTGAAGCCGGTGGAAGTGCCATTGGTGTAAGTGGCGTAGATGGAATGCTTTTAAAAGCTGCACCGAATGAGAATTTTGAAATTTTAGGATTTGTTGGGGATGTTGAAGAGGTTAATGGAGAGATACTTGAAGGGATTATAAATCAGGGTCATATTCCTATTATTTCACCAGTGGGTATTGACGAAACAGGGCAAAGATACAACATAAATGGTGATATAGCTGCTTCAGCAATTGCGAAAAGGTTTGGAGCAAATTTATGCTTCATTAGTGATATTTCAGGAATTTTATTTGAAGAAAATGGCCATAAGAAAAAGCTTTCAAAAGTATCGAAGGCCAAAGTAGAAAAGATGATACAAGACGGCTCCATATGGGGTGGAATGATTCCAAAGGTGAAAGCAGCAATCGATGGCCTAAGCTCAAATATTTCAGAAGTTGGGATTATAAATGGTTTAACGGAAAATAGCTTACTAGACTACGCAAATGGTAAAAAAATTGGAACAAAAATTGTTTTGGAAGAGGAGATTGCATAATGGGCGAACATTCTTCTGTTACATCAATATCCCCTTTGATGGCAACATACAGTCGATTTCCGGTCACTCTTGTAAAGGGAAAGGGAAGTTATGTATGGGATGATCAAGGAAACAAATACTTGGATTTTACTTCTGGAATCGCCACCTGTAACTTGGGGCATGTGCCTGATGTGGTGAAGGCAAAAGTAGAGGAGCAAATCAGCAATTTATGGCACTGCTCAAATCTTTATCATATTCCAAATCAGCAGGAGCTTGCTTCCATTCTCGTAGCCAATAGCTGTGGGGATCAGGTTTTCTTTTGTAATAGCGGGGCGGAAGCGAATGAGGCGGCAATTAAACTTGCAAGAAGATATTCCCAGAAGATAAAGGGTACCGATAAATTTGAGGTGGTGACCTTTGAAAAATCATTCCATGGAAGAACACTTGCAACTCTTTCAGCGACCGGTCAAGAAAAAATACAGCACGGATTTTACCCATTAGTTCAAGGATTTAGCTACTTACCCTTTAATGACATAGAGGCATTGGAACAGCTATATGAACTAGAACCAGCCGCAGTTTTACTAGAGCTTGTTCAAGGAGAAGGTGGTGTCATACCGGCTGATGCTGATTGGGTGCAAAAGCTTGCAAAGATTTGCAGTGAAAAAGATATTTTATTGATGGTAGATGAGATTCAAACAGGAATGGGTCGAACAGGTAGTCTTTTTGCTTATGAACAGTACGGCATAGAACCAGATGTCATCAGTCTTGCAAAAGGGTTAGGTTCCGGATTTGCCATTGGGGCAATCATTGCAAAGGAAAAAGCAGCATGTGCCTTTGATCCTGGCAGTCACGGAAGTACCTTTGGAGGAAATCCATTAGCTGCTGCAGCGGGGCTGGCAACGGTTACCTATCTTGTAAATAGCAAATTGTTAGAACAGGCTTCAAAGGTTGCAGAATACCTAGATACAAAACTTGAAGAAGTAAAGACACAGTTTTCCTTTATTAAAGGTATTCGTGGTAAAGGAATGTTAAAAGGGATTGTGGTTGAAGAGAATGCCCTTCAAATTGTCCAAGCGGCAATAGCAAATAAACTCTTGATTTTAACTGCGGGGCCAGATGTTGTCAGAATTCTACCGCCACTTACCGCTACTATTGAAGAAGTGAATCAATTCATTGTTATATTGGAGAAAGTTTTCCAAGGTATTTAGAGAAAGGCAGGTATGGAGAATGAAACAAGCATTTCTAACTTTGGAAACGGGTGAGATTGTAAAAGGAACTCTTATTGGTGCAACTAAAGAGACCTTTGGAGAAGTAGTTTTTAACACAAGCATGACTGGGTATCAAGAAATCATTACAGATCCTTCCTATGCCGGACAAATTATCACTTTTTGTTACCCGATAATTGGAAATTATGGAGTAAATGCATTGGATGACGAAAGTATTCATCCTTCACTGGCAGGAGTAGTGATTGGCGATTTATGTGAAACTCCAAGTCACTATCAAGCGATTCATAAATTTTCGGAAAAATTGAAGCAAGCTGGGGTTACAGGAATTGCTGGAGTCGATACCCGGTTCCTAGTGAAAACAATTCGGAAACATGGAACGGTAAAAGGCATTATTAGCCTAGATGAAAAACATACTTTTTCTTCCTTTGATGGATCTTCTTTATGGGTTGAGAAAGTATCGACGAAAAAAATGGTTTCCTATAAAAATAGCGGCCCACATGTCGTTCTTGTGGATTATGGATATAAAAAGTCAATTTTAAATGCGCTTTTAGAAGAAAATTGTTCTGTAACCATTGTCCCTTATAATACAACCTTTGAAAAAATAGCATCCATTTCACCTGATGGTGTGTTGTTCAGCAATGGCCCTGGGGATCCAATGTCATTAGCTGATTTATTCCCTGAAATTAAAAAAATAAGTCAACATTTCCCTTCCTTGGGGATATGTCTTGGGCATCAATTAATCGCTTTAGCATATGGAGCCAAAACAAAAAAATTAGCTTTTGGGCATCGCGGTGCAAATCATCCTGTCAAAGAATTACTGACGGGAAAAGTAAAAATTACCTCTCAAAATCATGGCTATGTTGTTGTGGATGAGAGTATAAACCATCATCAGTTCCAGGTAACGTACAGGAATGTTAATGATCAATCAATAGAAGGCTTGCAACATGTTCAATATCCAATCCAAACCGTCCAATTTCATCCCGAAGCACATCCGGGACCAAGTGACACTGCACATGTTTTGAAAGAATTTGTGAGTCAGATTACTTCTTTAGGAGAGACACAATATGCCGTTACGTGAGGATTTAAAAAAAGTGATGGTCATTGGATCAGGGCCGATTGTGATTGGGCAAGCGGCAGAATTTGATTATGCTGGAACTCAAGCTTGTATCGCTCTAAGAGAAGAAGGGATTGAGGTTGTTTTAGTAAATAATAACCCAGCAACCATTATGACAGATGAAAGCATTGCCGATAAGGTCTATATTGAGCCATTGACGTTAGAAATCATTGAAAAAATTATCATAAAAGAAAATCCAGATGGAATGATTGGTACTTTGGGTGGTCAAACAGGATTGAATTTATCTGTCCAGCTTTATGAACAAGGAATTTTACAAAAATATGGGGTAGAGCTGTTAGGCACCTCGGTGGAATCCATTAAAAATGGTGAGGACCGTGAAAGATTTCGTAATTTAATGATTAAAATGGGCGAGCCCATACCTGAATCTAGCATTATTCATTCCTTTGAAGAAGGTGTTTCATTCGTTCAAAAGGTAGGCTATCCGGTTATTATCCGACCTGCTTACACACTTGGAGGGGATGGAGGAGGCTTTGCAAATGATGACAAAGAACTTGAAACGGTGCTAAAGAAAGGTTTATCAGCAAGCCCCATTCATCAAGTTCTTTTGGAAAGAAGCATTAAAGGCTGGAAAGAAGTTGAATATGAAGTGATGCGGGATGCAAATGATACGTGCATTATTGTTTGCAATATGGAAAATATGGATCCAGTTGGCGTTCATACTGGTGACTCCATTGTAGTTGCCCCATCTCAAACATTAACGGATGTCCAATATCAAATGCTTCGCGACTCATCCATTAAAGTTATACGTGAATTAGGTATCATTGGCGGCTGTAACATTCAGTTTGCCTTACATCCTTCTTCCAATCAGTATTACATTATTGAAGTAAATCCAAGGGTCAGCCGTTCATCAGCTCTTGCTTCAAAGGCAACGGGCTATCCCATTGCTAGAATGGCAGCTAAATGCTCGATTGGTTACCATTTGGATGAAATGGTGAATCCTATCACAGGGAATACATTTGCTTCTTTTGAGCCAGCCATTGATTATATTGTGGTAAAACTGCCACGATTCCCGTTTGATAAATTTCCAGAGGCCGATCGAACTCTTGGAACACAAATGAAGGCAACTGGAGAAGTAATGGCCATTGATAGGACATTTGAAGGGGCTTTAAACAAGGCCATTCGTTCATTGGAAATGAATATTTATGGATTAACAAAAGGAATAAACCTTTCCATGGATTCGGATATGCTCTTTGAAAAGTTAAAGACTGCCAATGATCTAAGGTTATTTGTTATTGCAGAGGCCATGAAGCGCGGAATTCCAGTTGAAAGTATACAGGAGCTAACACAGATTGACCTATGGTTTTTACACAAAATTTACTCAATCGTTGAATTTGAACAAAGCCTGTCAGCTTATTCTTGGAACGAAGTCCCTGTAATGCTCCTAAAAGAAGCTAAAACTAAAAATATTTCAGATAGACTCTTATCTCAGCTTTTTTCTGTTTCAGAAAAACAAATTCGAAACAAGTGGAAACAACTCAAATGGAAACCTGGTTATAAGATGGTAGATACATGTTCAGCAGAATTTGATGCTGTAACGCCTTATTATTATTCTACCTGGCAAGGATTTGATGAGGTGGAAATAACCAATAATCGAAAGGTTCTGGTGATTGGATCCGGACCAATCCGAATTGGTCAAGGAATAGAATTTGATTATTGCTCTGTTCATGCAGCAAGAGCGCTGAAGAAAAAAGGGATTGAGGCTGTAGTGATTAATAACAATCCCGAGACTGTCAGTACCGATTATTCTATAGCTGATCGTCTTTATTTTGAGCCTCTTGCAGTGGAGGATATACTAAATGTAATAGAAAAAGAGAAGATAGATGGGGTTCTCATTCAATTCGGCGGCCAAACTGCTATTAATATTGCTCGTGCTTTGGAGGAAGAGGGGGTAAGAATACTTGGAACATCCGTTCAAAATGTAGACCTTCTTGAGGACCGGAAGCAGTTCTATCAGTTGCTTGAAAACTTAAATATTCCACATATTGAAGGAGAAACAGTCTCCCATTCAACACAGCTTGCCCATGTGGCAGAAGGTCTAGGTTATCCTGTTCTAGTTCGACCTTCCTATGTAATTGGCGGACAATCAATGTTCACTCTTCAGTCAGAGGAAGACTTACTTCAATACTTGGAACAGCTTAATGAAAATGCCCAAGAGCAAATGTGGCCATTATTAGTTGACCGATATATGCCTGGGATAGAATGTGAAATTGATGCAATAAGTGATGGGAAGGACATTGTGGTTCCAGGTATATTTGAACATATTGAAAGGGCCGGTGTACACTCAGGCGATAGTATTTCAGTATTTCCATCTATCACACTCTCAAATGGCATAAAAGATAAAATGCTAGACTTTGCAAAAAGAATTGCAAACTCCTTACCTATTGTTGGAATGATGAATATCCAGTTCGTTATTTTTGAAGAAGAGGTTTATATACTTGAGGTTAATCCAAGATCCTCTCGAACTGTTCCAATTATGAGCAAAGTAACCGGAATTCCAATGATAGAATGGGCAACAAATGTTCAATTAGGTGAAGAATTAAAGAACTTGCATACGGAAAATGGATTATTGCCAGACCCCAGTTACTATGCAGTAAAAGGACCCATTTTTTCAGCAAATAAGCTAAAAGGGGTCGATCATGTACTTGGCCCAGAGATGAAATCTACTGGAGAGATATTAGGGCTAGGAATCACGATTCAGGAAGCTTTTAATAAAGTAGTGCCTAATCATTTAGCAAATGCAGGTCAATTTATTTTTTATTCCATATCTGATCGGGAAAAATCAATGTGCCTTCCCATAATAAAGGAACTGGCGGAGAGTTCATATAAGATTGCTGCAACCCCAGGCACTGCTCATTTCCTTCAAAAGAATGGGATTTTGGTAGAAAAAATTGTAAAAACACCTCAGGATGTAACAGATTTGTTTCACCGGGAAAAGGTGATGGCAATGATAAATACTCCAAATCAAGGAAGAAATAAAAGTAAATTTGGTTTTCAAATTCGTGAGGAAGCAACAAAATATAATATTAAAGTCTATACCCATTTAGATACTGTTAAAGCAATTGTAGATTTAATGGGTGATTCTACTAGTAGTTTTATGGTACGCACAGTTAGTGAATTCCACCAAAGTATGAGAAGAGGTGTAAAAACATGTTAAATGCGATTAAAATAAGTGAATATGATGAGCCGGAAATGCATGGCAGGGATTTTTTGCAGCTTTCGGATTTTGAAACAGAGGAAATTCTTTATCTCTTAGATGAAGCAAGGGAATTAAAAAAATTACAAAAGCAGGGGAAGCCCCATCCATTCTTAAGCGGAAAGGTACTTGGAATGATTTTTGAAAAATCCTCCACACGTACCCGTGTCTCCTTTGAAGTGGGAATGCTCCAACTTGGGGGGCATGCTATTTTTCTAAGCTCAAAGGATATCCAGCTTGGAAGAGGAGAAAGTATTTCTGATACAGCGAAGGTTTTGTCCAGGTATGTTGACTGTATGATGATTCGAACCTTTTCCCATAAATCAGTGGAGGAACTTGCACATCATGCCACTGTCCCCGTTATTAACGGATTAACGGATTTGCAGCATCCTACACAAGTATTAGCAGATTTACTTACGATCCTAGAACATAAAGGTAATTTAACAGGATTGAAGCTTTGTTATGTGGGGGATGGAAACAATAATATGGCACATTCCTTAATGGAGGGTGCAGTAAAAGTGGGAATGCATATTAGTATTGCTAGCCCAGAAGGCTATTCGCCTAATCAGGCAATTACAGACCATGTTAAAGGAATGGCAAAACAAACAGGCAGCAGTGTGCTGATTACTCATAATCCAATTGAAGCTATTCAGAATGCTGATGTTGTTGTAACGGATGTGTGGACCAGCATGGGCCAGGAAGATGAAACAGATAAGAGATTGGCAGTTTTTGAATCTTTCCAAGTGAATAAAGAGCTTTGTGAGTATGCAAAAAAAGACTATATTTTCTTACATTGCCTGCCCGCCCACAGGGGCGAAGAGGTTACAGAAGAAATAATTGATGGTCCACATTCTGTTGTTTTTGATGAAGCTGAAAATAGGCTGCATGCCCAAAAGGCTATATTAAAAGCTTTGCTAAGTTAAATTCAATCTAAAAGGCATATGAAAAAATCGCTATTTTAGAAAAATAGTTTGTATTCTTATGAGCTTAAATGTATAATAATTCTCATAGATGAATAAAAATTCATATACGATGTGAGGGTAAATAAAATGGCAAAAGAAAAAATTATCTTAGCCTATTCAGGCGGATTAGATACATCTGTTTCAGTTAAGTGGATTCAAGAAAAATATGGGTATGATGTGATTGCACTAGGTCTTGACGTAGGTGAAGGGAAGGATCTTGAGGCAATAAAAGCAAAGGCATTAAAGGTTGGTGCTGTAAAAGCCTATATATTAAATGCAAAAGAGATGTTAGCACAGGATTATATTTTACCTGCCTTGAAAGCAAATTGTTTATATGAGGGAAAATATCCTCTTTCTTCGGCACTTTCACGTCCGCTTATCTCAAAATTATTAGTAGAAGTGGCCCAGAAGGAAGGGGCTGCTGCTGTAGCCCATGGATGCACGGGGAAAGGGAATGATCAGGTCCGCTTTGAAGTGTCTATTCAGGCATTAAACCCAAGTCTTAAAGTTGTTGCACCAGTTCGTGAATGGGGAATGACGCGTGATGAAGAAATTGAATATGCCAAACAGAATGAAATTCCAATTCCAGTAGATTTGGATAATCCATTCTCCATTGATGCTAATATTTGGGGACGTGCTTGTGAGGCAGGAGTTCTAGAGAATCCATGGGCAGAGGCTCCAGAAGCTGCATTTGATTGGACTAACCCCATTGAACTGACGCCAGATGATGCGGAGTATATAGAAATTGAATTTGAAGAAGGTACTCCAATTGCACTTAATGGAGAGAAGCTTCCATTAGTTCCACTAATTGAAACTTTAAATCAAATCGGTGGTAAACACGGTGTTGGCAGAATTGATCACATTGAAAATAGATTAGTAGGAATAAAATCACGTGAAGTGTATGAAAATCCGGCAGCATTGATTTTAATTAATGCCCATAAAGAACTGGAGTTTTTAACATTGCCTCGTGAGGTAACACAGTTCAAACCACAAGTTGAACAGCAAATGGCAAAGATTATTTACGAAGGACTTTGGTATTCACCTTTGAAGCTGGCATTGGATGCCTTTATTAACGAAACCCAAAAGGTTGTCTCGGGGTCTATCCGCGTGAAGCTTCATAAAGGAAATCATACTGTTGTTGGGCGAAAATCCCCTCATAGTCTATACAATGAGGAATTAGCCACTTATTCCAAGGGAGATATGTTTGACCATAACGCTGCTGTAGGATTTATTAAACTTTGGGGATTACCAACAAAGGTCTTTACGGAAGTAAACCAAAAAGAGACTGTTTTAAAATAAATTGTCAGCGGATATATCCGTGAAAAAAAGTAAGATATCCGTGAAAATTTAATTTTATCGGCGAAAAAATCAAGATATCCGCGAAAAATTGAATTTATCCGCGAAAAACCCAAAATATCCGCGAAATGAAAACTTGCCCTCGATATTCATTCGGGGGTTTTATCACTTAAGGAGGTAAACAATGTCAAAGCTTTGGGGCGGTCGTTTTACGAAGGAAACGAATAAACTTGTAGAAAAGTTCACAGCATCAATTTCTTTTGATCAAAAATTGGCTAGAGAAGATATTTCCGGAAGCCTAGCCCATGTTCAGATGTTAGGGGAATGTGGGATTATTCCGATGGAGGATGCCGAAAAAATTAAAGAGGGGCTACTTTCCATAAAAAAACTTGCCGAAAATGATCAAATTGAATTTCTAATTGAAGATGAAGACATTCATATGAATATTGAAAGACTATTAATTGAAAAGATTGGACCGGTTGGAGGGAAGCTTCATACAGGCAGAAGCCGTAATGACCAAGTAGCAACCGATATGCATCTTTATTTAAGAACAAAAACAACTGAGTTAATCCATTTAGTTGAAAATGTACAACAAGCCATAATGAATCAGTCCAAGGAACATGTTCATACATTTATTCCAGGCTACACCCATCTACAGCGTGCCCAGCCAGTATCTTTTGCACATCATTTAATGGCTTATTTCTGGATGTTTGAACGGGATAAGGAAAGACTTATCGATAGTTTAAAGCGGGTAAATTGGCTTCCGCTTGGGTCTGGTGCTTTAGCTGGAACAACCTTCCCTATCAACCGTGAGAAGGTGGCGGAACTTTTAGGGTTTGAAACCATTTATCCAAATAGTATGGATGCGGTGAGTGACAGAGATTTTATTTTAGAATTTCTCTCTATCGGCTCGATTATCATGACTCATATTTCAAGATTGTCTGAAGAATTTGTACTTTGGTCAAGTCAGGAGTTTCAATTTATTGAGCTAGATGATTCTTTCTGTACTGGATCCAGTATCATGCCTCAAAAGAAAAATCCGGATGTTCCGGAGTTATTAAGGGGTAAAACAGGAAGAACATATGGGAATTTGCTTGGCTTGTTAACAGTCCTAAAAGGATTGCCACTTGCCTATAATAAGGACCTTCAAGAGGATAAAGAAGGGATGTTTGACACAGTTGAAACATTGGAAGGCTCTTTAATGCTTCTAGCACCTATGATTGAAACAATGACAATAAAAAAAGAAAATATGAAAAAAGCAATACACCATGATTTTTCAAATGCTACTGATATTGCAGATTACCTCGTTCGCAAAGGGTTGCCTTTTAGAGAAGCACATGAAATAATCGGAAAGCTTGTTTTATATGCTATTCAGGAACAAAAGTTTCTACTTGAATTAGCATTTGCTGAATTTCAACAGTTCAGTTCATTATTTGAAGAGGATATTTATGAGGTACTATCACCAGAACAGGTGGTTGCTGCTCGTAATAGCTTTGGTGGCACATCCCCACTACAAGTGATAGAGCAGATCAAACTTGCTGAAAAAAAACTTTTATAAATTTATACACGTTTGAATATTCAAAATTCATTGACAAATAACTTGGATTAAACTAAAATTTGTTTAATTAGATGGAAAATTAATGAAATGAATTATATAACTCTTATCCAGAGCGGCGGAGGGACTAGGCCCGATGAAGCCCGGCAACCATCAAGGTATTCCTTGAAAAGGTGCTAATTCCTGCAGGTTATGTTTAACCTGAAAGATAAGAGGAGGAATAAACCCTCTTCTTATATGAAGAGGGTTTTTCTTTTTACATTGAAACAAAAGGAGCGGTGGGCGGATGTCAATCATTAAAGTGGCGATATTGGGGTTTGGAACTGTTGGCCAGGGAGTGTATAAAACCATTCAATCCCATGAAAGAGAGCTTACTCAGGTTTTAGGAAAAAAGGTAGAAGTGGCAGCAGTTTTGATTAAAAATAAAGGTAAAGAAAGGAATATTTCTGATGGAGTTCTTGTCACAACGGATTTCAATGAAATTTTAGCCCTTCCTCAATTAGATGTTATTATGGAAGCTATTGTTGAAAAAGAACCGTCTTTTACTTATTTACAAAAAGCCATAAAAAGAGGCTGCCATATTATTACCGCAAATAAAGAAATGTTTGCCCATCACGGAAAAGAATTAATGATGCTTGCAAAAGCGCATCATGTTTTGGTTGGATTTGAAGCAACCGTTGCAGGTGGCATTCCTATCATCCAAACACTCCAGCAGCTATTAAAAATTAATCGAGTCCACCATATAGAAGGTATTTTAAATGGTACGTCAAATTTTATTTTAACGGAAATGAGAGAGAAGCAGCAGTCTTTCATTGCTGCTTTAAAATTAGCTCAAAATCATGGATATGCGGAGGCAGATCCGACAAATGATATTGCTGGAAATGATGCATTTTATAAATTAATGATTTTAAGCAGAATTGCATTTGGGGAGGAACCCGATTGGAAAAACGTTGAAATAAAGGGTATCACCTCTATTACAAATGAATTAGTTCGTTACGCAGCAAAACTTGGGCTGCGATTTAAACATATTGCGTGTATAGACCAAAAGGATGGTAGGATAACTGGATCAGTTCGCCCGGTTCTTATTGGGAAATCACATCCATTTTATCATGTAGAAGGAGTAGAAAATGCCGTAAACGTGAAATCTGATCTTGTTGGAAGCATTACATTACAAGGACCCGGAGCAGGAATGTTCCCCACTGCAAGCTCTATGATAGAGGATTTAGTATTTGTTACTCAGACCACCTTACTTAACAACCATTTTACAAATAAGTCAAATGGAACGGTTAGTCAAGAAAGCAAACAGATAAAGGAATATTGGCTGATAAGCGGAGTTAAAAAGATTGGATTTCATTCCACCATTAATTGGATAGAAGAATTAGGAGATGCAACCTTTCTAATTAACGCTGCTGAGAAGGATGTTAAAAACTTAGCTGTGAAAAACAAAACAGAATGTTTTTTTCCTGTGTTTGGGGAATTTGAAAAACAAGATAAGGAAAAATCCATCATTATTTCCATTTAAGAAAAGAGGCAACTTTAGTAAGAAATTAATTTGTAGATATCCAGAAAGATATCCACAGCTAAAAGTCCTATTTATTAGTTCTCCACAAACTTATGCACAATATCCACAATTAAATATATCGTTATCCACAGAAACTTATTAACAACACTTAAAGTTTTAAGTGCTAGTGTTTTATTAGGAATAGGGGAACTTATCCACAATATCCACTGTATCCACAAAAAAAATTTAAAAAATGTTTATAAACGTTTTTTATCATACTTATATTTATAAGTTCACATTATATTCAATTTTACTAATATGAATATGTTAAGAAACTGTGAAAGTCGTTGTTTCTCTTGATTTATATGCGTATATTAAAATTATAAAGAGGGAAGAAAATCCACTTTATAAACCTTGAAAAGGAATAAAAGGTTTAAACAATCATTAAGATGTTATAAACGGGTTCTATGCCGAATGGCACAACCTCTCTATAGAACCCTTTCCCCTATAAAAGAAGCAGGAAAAATCCTGTTTCTTATTTTTTTTCAAATCAAGAAGCATTTAGGTATGCTTGTTCAGAACAAAAAACCTCTGCTTTAAATTAAAGCAGAGGGAAATGAGAAAATAGACGCCAAACACGTTTCTATTTCCTTTATGAAAGGGTTATTTTTTTCTTCTATTCGTGCTTACACGTTGATTTGCGGCATTAGCACGTGCTTGTGCTTCAAGATCTGCCTGGTCAGCGATTTCAGCCGAATATTCTACATCTATTCCATCTGTCTTAAGATTTTTTGGAACTTGTGGAAGTGATCCTTTATTGTTACTAGCACGGCCCATTAAAAAAACCCCTTTCAAATTTTAAGATAGGCGGGAAACAAAAATTGTTTCCGCTATTATCTTTTACAAAATGAAAGAGGGTCATGAGTGGAATTTATCGCCTATATTTAATGTTTTTGTCTTCTTTCATCATAGCCGCCTGCTCTGTCGGCCATTTTAAAGTCCCTTTGATATGTAACCTCTTGTGCACTTGTTAAGGTATACTTTGGTTTTTCTCTTTTCTTTTTCTCTGCCATTGATTCGTCATTCCTTTCATTCGTAATGGAAGTACTTACTTCCATTTTTACCTAGTCAAAAAGGAATGATACAGCTAAATTGGAAAAATATTTTTTAATGCCAATTCTAAATGAGAATATTTAAATTGAAAGCCAGTTTTTATTAACTTTTTTGGCAAAACTTTTTGGCCTTCTAAAACAATCATGCTCATTTCTCCTAATAAAAGCTTAAGGGCAAATCCTGGGACAGGTAGCCAGTGTGGTCGATGAAGAACAGAACCTAATACTCCTCCAAATTCTTTCATTGTTACGGGATTGGGTACTGTGAAATTAACAGGCCCCTTTATTTGTTCATGATCAATTATAAACAAAATTCCTTCTATGACATCATCAATGTGGATCCATGATAGCCACTGACGGCCGCTACCTACCGTCCCACCGGCAAACAATTTGTAGGGAAATGCCATTTTAGGTAATGCCCCTTGGTTTTTATCTAAAATGACACCAAATCTGCACAAAACAGTGCGAACCCCTAATTGTTCAGCCTCTGTAGCTTTATTTTCCCATTGGAAAACAGTTTTTGATAAAAAGTCATTATTTGCAGCTCCATCTTCTTCTGTAAAAATTTGACCTTCTGATGTTCCATAGTAACCAATAGCACTCGCATTGATAAGTAAATTCGGCTTATGTTTCAGATTTTTAATAAGCTTTAGCATCTCATCAACAGTATGAATTCGACTGTTTACAATCTTATACTTTCTTTGTTCTGTCCACCTTCCACTATTGATGGACTCTCCGGCAAGGTTTATAAAAATATCAGTATTTTCTAAAGGATCTATTGGATTTGTGTTTGGCATAAGCCATTGTACATACTGAACGTTCTTTTCAATAGTACGGTTTAAATTACGGGTTAAAATAATGATCTCGTGGTTCCTCTTACTCAATTCAGTTACTAAGGCTTTTCCAACAAATCCTGTCCCGCCTGCGATAGCAATTTTCATCAGAACCCCACCTTTTTCCTTTTATTTTACTATTAACATGGATAATATGATACATTATTGATGAGGTGAGAAGGATGGCTGTAATTACAAAAATCACCACTCAGCAAAAAAATCAAGACCGCTTTAATATTTTTATGGATTATGGACAAGGGGAAAAATTTGCATTTAGCGTGGACAGCGATGTCCTTATCAAGTTTCAATTAAAAAAAGGGATGGAGCTTGAGAATTTTGCTTTAATGGAAATTCATTATCAAGATGATATACGAAAGGCATATAATCTAGCCGTTTCTTATTTAGCAAGAAGAATGCGCGCTGTAAAAGAATTGAAGGATTACTTAATGCAAAAGGACATAGAAGAGCCAGTTATTCAGGAAGTGGTTCATAAATTATCTATGCAAAATTATCTTAATGACGAACAATTTGCACTGGCCTATACACGTACACAAATTAACACAACAGATAAAGGACCGGAATTAATCCGCATGGAATTAAAAGAAAAGGGGATTAATCAGGGAATAATTGAAATAAGTTTGGAGGAATTTTCCTTTGAACAACGACGTGATAAAGCAATCAAGCTTTGTGAAAAATCCCTACAAAAGGGTTTAAAGGAATCAGATCGTGCCGTTAAACAAAAGATTGAGCAATTACTTATTAGAAAAGGATTTACTTACGATGTGATTCAATATGCTTTAAGTGAAATAAAAGACGATCAAGATAGGGACGAGCTTGAAGCTGTTCGATTTCAAGGAGAAAAATTGCACAGGAAATATAGCCATTTAACAGGCTTTGAGTACAAACAGAAAATGAAACAAGCATTATACAGGAAAGGCTTTTCAATTGATTTAATTGAACAGTTTTTAGCTAAAAAAATAGAAAAATCATGACACAATTGGTCATGATTTTTTGCTTTCGATAATGATGGATTCTTGTGACGATAATCGTTTTCATATTAAAATTTCCTTAAAAAGTTTCTTTCTTTCCTAATCATACAAAATTCTCTATACTGAAATAAAGACATACTGGGTGGGAGTGAACAAAAATGCCGCTGGAGAAAAGATATAGTGAAATGACTGAGCATGAGCTAAGAGAAGAAATAGCAAAGCTACAGGAAAAAGCAAGAAAAGCAGAACAATTAGGAATGGTGAATGAGTTTGCCGTTCTTGAAAGAAAAGTGATAATGGCAAGGGCCTATTTGTCAGATCCAAGTATGTTTTCACCAGGAGAAATTTATGAAATAGATGGAGATCCAGGAACCTTTTTCAAAATTGATTATATCAATGGAGTATTTGCCTGGGGTTACAGAATGAATGGAAATGGTGAAGAGGAAGCACTGCCTATTTCAATGCTCAAATGGTTAAAGTAAAAAAGAAAACCAGAGATAAGACCTCTGGCTTTCCTTCAATAAAGGCTTGGCTAGCATAGTTTTCTTTAAGACTGCTTCCGAGTTTGGCGCTTCAGAATGATAAGGTCCTGGGATTGCTGGGTTTCGCCGTTTATTTGTGAATGCGCATGTTTTGGGTTATACCATGGTGTGGTAAACGGGCGATTTTCAAAAAATTTATTGTTTCCCATAACGAATCCTCCTTATATTTACTGTTTAGTTAGCCGTTGCGCTTGCCAGAGGCACGCATACGCTCTTGTGGGTGCGTATTTATGGTTCCGTCTGCTCGTTTAGAAGCATATTCTGCATGGGCACGAGGTTCACCCTCGAATTTGTTATTATTTTGATTTGGAAAGTTCGTTGCTTTATTTCTCATGATGTACCTCCGTCATTAAAGGAATGAGAAACCGTGACAAGCAAAGCGATGCAATACAATGCTTTCCACGTACATATAGTATTTGCCTTTTTTCCTTCAGATATGTTGAAAGAAAATAACACCTGAGGTGATAAAATGAACGATTATCAGGAAAAGCTAATAAAGTATTTATTGGATAAAAATGATTATTTATCATATGGAGAAGCAAGAATTTGGGTTGAACTGCTTTGGGATGATTTTGAAACCACTTCAGCCAAAGCTGGAAGAGAATATCTTGGGAGTGAAATGACCGAACAAATAGTGAAACAGTGGATTGAACAATATGGAAAAGGCTTGCATGAATTTGCTAATCAAAATCCAAAATACAAAGAATACTTTGACCAAGGAAAATATACGTTGCATTAAAAACGCGGTGACATGCTTGTCATCGCGTTTTAGTCTAAATTTAATCTGGTAATACATCAAGCTTTTTTCGAAGCTTTTCTTCACTAAAAATCCAGCCAGTATATGAATTCAGAATGTTTAACTGAAGATCTAAATCGACAACAGCGACAAAAGGATAACGATTGTTACTTCTATAGCGCAAATCAATAAACCTGACCTCGTAATAATCATCAAATTCATCTACTTCCCATCGGTAAACAGGAGAAAAAGAAAGGAAGGCAGAAAGATTTTTATCTTTTTTTGCAGCATGAAGTACAGGTGTATCAGGTACAGGAATACGATTAAAAGTATCTAAAATATGGAAATGGTAGTTTTCAGCTCTTCCGACAAAGAATTGGTGTTCATTTGTTACAGCAATTCTCCAATGATGGAATTTCATTGTTGAGGCAATAATCATTTCCGTTGCATCTGGAATGGCTTTTCTTACCTCTCGCCTTACCCTCGCCTGCGCCCTGAACCTTATTATATAATAAGAAAAGATCACGGCATATATAGCCAAGAATGTGTATCCTGGTTTTGCTCCAGCTATCCAAAGAATGATACCGACAATATGGATGGCGAAGATAAAAGGGTCAAAGGTATTAATGACGCCTAACGCTACCCACTTGGGGGTAAAGGGTCTTAATGCTTGCGTTCCATAAGCATTAAAAATGTCAACAAAGACATGAAGAAATACCGCGAAAAAAGTCCAAAGCCATAAATGTAGTAAATTTGCTCCAGAGAAAAAAGGAAAGATTATAGCCAGAATGACCAATGGCCATAAAATAACAGCGGGAATAGAATGGGTAATTCCACGATGGTTACGAATATATACCGCATTGTTCCTAAGCTTTAATACTGTATCTATATCAGGTATCTGAGAACCAACTATAGTTGCAATTAAGACGCTGCTTGCTGTGACATGGTTACTTGCAACAACGGGATCAAGTGTTGCAATTCCGCCAATGGCAATCCCCATTACCACATGGGTTCCTGTATCCAAAAGGGAGAGACCTCCTTAAAAAATTCGTTTATCTTTAAAATTGTTAGCATTGGCACCCTATGAATGGGTAATATGCCTTTTCTTTTTATATTTCCACATTTATGTTTTGTTTAACAACTTGGAGGCACAAAAGTAATGGAAAATAAGTTAAAAGAACTAGAAAAAATGGATATTAATGCTTTTCAGCATGATTTAATCTCTTGGTTTAAAGAAGAACAGCGGGATTTGCCTTGGCGCAAAGATCAGGACCCCTATAAGGTTTGGGTCTCAGAAATTATGTTGCAGCAAACAAGAGTGGATACGGTAATCCCCTATTTTAATCGTTTTATTGAGTGGTTTCCAACTATTGACGAATTTGCAGATGCTGAGGAAGAAAAGGTTTTAAAAGCTTGGGAAGGGTTAGGGTATTATTCAAGAGTTAGAAATCTGCATTCTGCTGCTAAAGAAGTTAGAGAAAAATATAATGGAAAAGTCCCTAATACCCTTGAAGAAATTTCAGAACTTAAAGGTGTAGGACCATACACAGCAGGTGCTATTTTAAGTATTGCCTATGGAAAGCCAGAACCTGCAGTAGATGGAAATGTCATGAGAGTCTTATCTAGAATTCTTTCCATTTGGGACGATATAGCGAAGCCCTCAACAAGAAAAATATTCGAAAGTGCTGTCCATATGCTGATCTCTCATTCTGAGCCATCTGAATTTAATCAAGCATTAATGGAGCTCGGTGCCATCATTTGTACACCAACATCTCCATCGTGTTTATTATGTCCTGTACGTGAGTATTGTGTTGCATTTGAAGAAGGAACACAAGAAGAGCTTCCCATCAAGTCAAAGAAAAATAAGCCGAAAAATGTTCAGCTTGCTTCAATTTTAGTTAAAAATAATGAAGGGAAGTTTTTAATTCATAAGCGTCCAAGTCAGGGACTACTTGCTAATCTGTGGGAATTTCCAACCATTGAAATAGATTCTTCGATTGAAAGTGAAAAAGGAAACCTTGAGTTTTTATTTAAGCGAATTCTTGATATAAATATTAAACAAGAAAAGGTAATTGGCCAAATTGAGCATGTTTTTTCTCACCTTATATGGAATATCCAAGTGTATGGTGGAGAATTAATCAAGTATCCTCCAAAAAATGGTGAATGGATACTTGTATCATTAAAGGAAATGGAAGAATATGCTTTTCCTGTGCCTTATCAAAAAATACTTCAGCTATACAAAAACAAATGAACGCCATAATTGGCGTTCAATCATCTATCACTTCATTTCCGTGGATGTTTTCACGATTTTCAATTTCCTTAATAATTTCAGTGTGAATTGTTACACCTTCACTATTTAAATAGGGAGCTATTTGCTGAAAAGAATGATGGAAATAGGCAAGTTCACTGTTATTCCATTCCGTCTTTGGAATCATGGATAACTCTGTCATATCACGTCCAACATACATATTTTATCTTTCCTTTCTTTAAAAATGTTATAGTTAGTTTTTTATTAAAATTGTCAACTATGCATGAAAAAGCTAAAATGAAAGGTAATATAACTTAAAAAGTTATTTAAAGAGTAAAAAATAAGCTGAAAATGGCTTGTCTCTTTTTTAAAAAGGAAAGGAAAATAAGGTATATGACGCAAAAAGTAGCATTAATAACAGGAAGTAGCAGAGGAATCGGAAAGGCTGCAGCACTTCGATTGGCCCAAGAAGGCTATGACATTGTAATCAATTATGCACGCAGTAAAGGAGCAGCACTTGAAACCGCTGAAGAAATTGAAAAACTTGGGAGAAAAGTATTGGTTGTTAAGGCAAATGTAGGGGACGTACAAAAAATTAAAGAAATGTTTAAGCAAATTAATGAATATTTTGGAAGGCTAGATGTATTTGTAAACAATGCTGCATCAGGTGTTCTAAGACCAGCCATTGAGCTTGAAGAATCCCACTGGGATTGGACTTTAAATATCAACAGCAAGGCATTGCTTTTTTGTGCACAAGAGGCTTCAAAGCTCATGGAGAAAAATGGTGGCGGAAAAATTGTTAGCATAAGTTCCCTTGGGGCTATTCGATATTTAAAGAATTACACTGCAGTTGGAGTATCAAAGGCAGCACTTGAAGCCTTAACACGCTATTTAGCAGTTGAATTATCCTCTAAAAATATTATTGTTAATGCAGTTTCAGGCGGAGCTGTGGACACTGAGGCTCTAACACATTTTCCAAATAGAGAAGAGCTTCTTAAAGAAGCAAAAGAAAATACACCTGCTGGAAGAATGGTTGAGATTGAGGATATTGTCAATAGTGTCATGTTCCTTTTATCTGATCAATCCAATATGATAAGAGGGCAAACGATCATTGTAGATGGAGGAATTTCCTTGCTTGTTTAATTGAAATTTTTGCCATTTGTTTTGATGGATAACCTTCATGAGGTTTGGTTACATTAACTTCGTGGAGGTGATTAATAATGGCAAACTTTAATAAACAACCAAACAAAACCCAAGCTGGTACTAACATCCAAGAAGTAAGACAACAAAATACTCAATCAGCTTCTGGCCAATTTGGAACTGAGTTTGCGAGCGAAACAAATGCTCAAGAGGTTAAACAACAAAACCAACAAGCAGAAGCTCGTAAAAACCAAAATGTTGGCAAATTCGGAAAACAAAGCTAATTGAAATATACTTAGATGGCACTCCAATAAATTCTTTGGAGTGCCTTTTTTAAAAAATTCAATTCGACAAAACCTCTAGTCAGTCTACATAAGTAGTCAAAGGAAAAAGATACTGCCTAAAAGAATACATAAAAGGAACATAAAACAAGGCGGTGAGGAAATGAATGATTTTAACCGTTTAGTTTCTGAGCAAATGACTACAATGGATCAACTTCTATACCTTCAAGCAGATCTTGACCGTTGTCAGGATCTTCAAAAGGAATTAGGAATCCTGCAGAAAGAAGCAAAACTAAGAGAAGTTCAGGTAGAAATCAATCGGATGAAAAAAGAGTTGGAAGAAATTCAAAAGATTTTTGAAAAGCAAACCCAAGAAGTGATAAATTCATATCAAAATTTACAAACTACTCATTGTGGGTAACCGATGATTGAGAAAAATGAAAAAATCGTAAATTTTCACAAAGAGTCGTTGAAAATCAATGGCTCTTTTGTTTTAAATTCTTTGTACAACCGTTATAATAGTAGAAAAAAGGAATTTAAACTTTGTGTAGTAAACAAGTGTTTAGGAAATGAAAGTAGGGGAGTATCATGGGCGTACCCATCGAAGGTGAACCAGTACAAATACATAGTTATAAACACAATGGGCACATCCATCGCGTCTGGGATGAAACGACTGTTTTAAAGGGAACACATAATTTGGTGATTGGGGGAAATGATCGGACGCTTGTGACTGAGTCTGACGGAAGGACATGGATTACACGTGAGCCTGCAATTTGTTATTTCCACTCACAGCATTGGTTTAATGTTATTGGAATGATTCGAGATGATGGTATTCATTATTATTGTAATATTAGTTCACCGTTTATTTTCGACGGTGAAGCACTCAAGTATATTGATTACGATTTAGATATTAAAGTATTCCCGGATATGACTTTTAATTTATTAGACGAAGATGAGTATGAGCGCCATCGCAAAGAAATGAAATACCCTGATGTCATTGATCAAATTCTAAGAAAAAATGTTGAAAGGCTTATTCGATGGATTCGCCAGCGTAAAGGCCCCTTTTCACCAGATTTCATTGATATTTGGTATGAACGTTATTTGACTTACAGACGTTAACTGGACATTTCTAGTACCCCTGTTGATTCGTAGTCAACAGGTTCTTTTTTTAGCTAATAAGAAATATAAAGTTTTGAAGAAAAAAATTTTATTTTCTTAACGCCTAAGAGCAACTAGGTAATCGTCCGCGCTTAAGCTTGGTGCTAGCCAAATTTTCTTTAGAATGGGGGGGAAGATGTGGAAAGTATTCGTAGGTATTTGCAGTTTGTAAAACCATATCGATTTCAAATTATTGGGACGATTATTATTGGAATTATAAAGTTTTCCATACCTCTTATTATTCCACTATTAATTAAATATGTGGTAGATAATATAATAGGAAGTCACTCTCTATCTCAGCATGTTAAGATTCAAAAACTACTTTATATTATGTTTACTATGCTTGTTGTTTTTGTTGTTTTAAGACCTCCAATTGAATACTACCGACAGTACTTTGCACAATGGACAGCAAACAAAATCCTCTATGAAATTAGGGATCAATTGTATACCCACATTCAAAAACTTAGTTTTAAATATTATTCTAATACTAGATCAGGTGAAATTATTTCACGTATTATCAATGATGTGGAGCAAACAAAAACCTTTGTAATATCTGGACTTATGAATCTTTGGCTTGATATTGCAACCATTGTACTTGCTATTATTATGATGTTTATAATGAATGGGCCATTAACAGTTATCTCTATTTTACTCTTTCCCTTTTATGCCATTTCTGTACGATATTTCTTTGGAAACTTGCGAAAACTGACCAGGATACGTTCTCAAGCTCTTGCGGAGGTTCAAAGCTATTTACATGAAAGAGTGGAAGGAATGCCTGTCATTAAAAGCTTTGCGATAGAAAAATATGAACAAACACAATTTGCGAAACAAAATTCCAATTTTTTAACGAAAGCATTACAGCATACTAGCTGGAATGCTAAATCTTATGCAGTGGTTAATACCATTACAGATATTGCCCCTTTAATTGTAATTGGCTATTCCGCCTATCTCGTTATTCAGCATAGCTTAACATTGGGAACGATGGTAGCATTTTTTGCTTATATTGATAAGCTATATAACCCATTAAGACGCCTTGTAAATTCCTCCACAACCGTCACGCAGTCATTTGCTTCTATGGACCGTGTTTTTGAGCTAATGGATGAAAAATATGATATTGTGGATCGAGATTCTGCTACTGAATGTGTAGATGTAAAGGGGAATATTATTTTTGAAAATGTATCTTTCTCTTATGGAGAAAAGGAAGAAATGGTGTTGAAAAATATTTCAATAAATGTAAAAAAAGGTGAGACGGTTGCCTTGGTTGGAATGAGTGGAGGGGGAAAGTCTACTTTAGTTAGTCTAATTCCTCGATTTTATGATGTTACTGAAGGCAGTATTTTATTAGATGGGATAGATATACGAAATTATCAAATTCAATCATTACGGGATAAGATTGGTGTTGTCTTTCAGGATAATATTTTATTTAGTGAATCAGTTAAAGAGAATATTATGCTTGGGAGGCCAGAAGCTACAATGGAGGAAGTAATTCTAGCAGCTAAAGCGGCAAATGCCCATGAATTTATCTTGAATCTGCCAGAAGGCTATGATACAAAGGTTGGGGAAAGAGGTGTGAAGCTTTCAGGTGGGCAGAAACAGCGTATAGCTATTGCGAGAATCTTTCTGAAAAATCCTCCGTTAATTATCTTAGACGAAGCAACCTCTGCACTAGATTTGGAAAGTGAGCATTTAATACAGGAAACCCTTCAAGAATTAGCAAAGGATCGAACAACCTTTATTGTTGCACACCGTTTATCAACCATTACCCATGCTGATCGAATCGTAGTAATCGAATACGGAAAAATTGTGGAAATGGGAAAACATGATGAGTTGATGAATAGAAGAGGAAGCTATTATAAATTATTTCAAGTTCAACAGTTAGAACAAAAGGAAACAGAAGTAGTATAGTATTATTTAGTAGATTTACTCATCGGTTTAACAGTGACTTTTTTAAAAACAATATATAAATAGTAAGAGACCAATTCATAAATGAATTGGTCTCTCTTGAATAATCACTCTGTTGATATAGAAGGATCTGCCTGTTCTTTCACAGGAGAGATTTGGACAAAGTGGTTTTCAGGATTATTCAATAGTGTGCGAAGTGTCTCTGCCTCACTTAATTGCCCATCCTTCTCAAGTAAGTCAATGTATTTTCCTAACAGTTCATTCACATCTTTTTTACCTTTTTCGGATAGATTTGAAAGAAATACTTTTGCTCCTTTTGCAATTCTGCGCTGAATCGCATCCTTTGTTAACCCCATCTCAGGCTGGTGGCGAACATAAATAACGCCTCCTGTCATACCTGCGCAAATCCATGGACCAGGATCGCCCATTACAAGCCCGCGGCCATTCGTCATATATTCAAATGCAAAGCCTTTAATGTTTGCGTTAGAACCGATATTACCATATTCCTTTGCAGGAATTGGTACTTTAACAGTACCACCAATAACAATATCCGCGCCTGAAAGTCGAATTCCTGCACGTGCATCAGCATTTCCTTGTGCAACTAGGAATCCTTTTTGTGCGCCATAGCCAAATCCTTTACCGACAGAGCCATTGTAGTATTTTCCATCCTTGCCTTTTGACTTAAGGATTTGAATACTTCCTCCAAATGAAGTCTTTCCAACTCCATCCTGACCACCGCCATTAACAGTAATATTGATACCTTCACTATTATAGGCACCTAAACCATTACCAGGAATTGAGCCTTCCTTGTATTCTAAACGGACGCTTTGTAGCTGGCGATAGGAGCCGTCTAAACGTCCACGAACACGGTGACAGGAAACCCGGCTACCAAGAACTCTTTGATCAGAGGTAACACTCACAAATTGGCGTGAGGAGTGTAATTGTTCAACAGCACCATCAAGGTACTCTGCTCCAACTGCCATTTGCATTTCAACAGTTTCAGTGTCGATTGCTTGTTCCATTTGAGCAACCTTGCTCATTTTGTGCTGTTCAAGTAAAACAGAAAGGTCAAGCTGTTCTTTACCTTTTACTTGTTCTAGTAAATCAGAGCAGCCAACAGCATCTTGAAGATTTTTGATTCCTGCAGAAGCAGCAAGTTCTTTTAATTCGTTTCCAAAAGCAGTAAAAAGATTCATGATGCCCTGAACAGCTAGATCAAATTGTCTTGGAACAAATCTGCGAATGCCATGATCCTTGGCTTGAGCCTCTGAATCAATTTGGGTGGCAATTCCAACATGGCAAGTATCTAAATGACAGCCACGGCAGGTTGTACATCCAATCGCAATCATCGATAATGTTCCAAATCCAATGCGGTTTGCTCCTAAAAGCATTATTTTTAAAACGTCTGTAGCGCTTTTCATTCCGCCATCAGCCCAAATTTCAACTTTATGGCGAAGGCCGCTTTCAAGTAAGGCATTATGTGCAGCTTTTACACCGATTTCTACAGGGAGGCCTACATGCTGAAGGGCATGAATTCTCGCAGCACCTGTTCCACCATCAAAACCGCTTAGTGTGATAATGTCAGCACCAGCTTTTGCAATTCCTACCGCAATGGTACCGATATTTGGAACAACTGGTACTTTAACAGCAATTTTAGCTTGATCGTTTGCTGTTTTTAATTCTAAAATCATTTGAGCTAAATCTTCAATCGAGTAAATATCATGGTTGTTAGATGGTGAAATCAAATCAGAACCAATTGTTGCATTACGAGCTTCAGCAATTTTTGCTGTTACCTTTGAGCCAGGTAAATGACCACCTTCACCAGGTTTTGCACCTTGACCTATTTTAATTTCTAAAAGATTTGATGAGTTTAATAGTTCTGCATTCACGCCAAAACGTCCAGAAGCAATTTGCTGTCCTCTTGTGCGAGGGTATTTCCCAAGCATATCCTTAATTTCTCCGCCTTCACCGTTTAAACTTACCATATTTAAACGATCAGCACCTTCAGCGTAAGCACGGAAGGCTGTTTCATTTTGCGAACCGAATGACATGGATGAGATGAGGAATGGAAGATCATGTTCTCCCACTCGAATATCTACATCCTTTGCTGAAACCGTCTGACTGCTTCTTTTTACTTCAGTTAAATGACGGATAGTAGTCGGATTTTCCACTTCTTGTTCCGTAATTTTTTCACGCAATGGACTGTAGTCACCTGATGCTGCAACATCACCGATTGCTTTCCAAATCCTTGGGAATAGGTGGAAGGTCTTGCCTACACGTTCCTTTTCATTTTGATAGTCTCCTGCTCTTGCATATGAATCTTTTTCAAGTGTTGCAAAATTACAATCTAGATGATTCGAGCCAAAAAAGTTTACAACATTTAAAGTATCAGCAATTTCTTCATTTAAACCAATAGCAGAAAATAAGCGCCCATATCCTCTGAGTTCATGGATCCCAATTGTGGATATTACTTTCTCAAGTCCCTTAGTAAGGGCGTTGTATAGATTGATTAGTGGCTGTGGTGATTCATCTGAAACAGTGATAAACATATAATATGGGCTAATTAAGTCAGCACCCAATCCAAAGGCAGTGATTAAATCATGGAGTGATCTCATCGCGGCCGAACGTAATACTAATGAACAGTTTCTTCTTAATCCAGCACGGACTAATGCTTGATCAACAGCAGATGTAACTAAATGCGGATCAATCCAATATGAATTTTCATGATGTGCCTTAGCATCATCTAAAACAATCAGTGTTTTACCTGATTGCACTGCCTGTATAGCTTCATCTGAAAGTCTCTTAAGAGCAGCATCCAACCTTTCATCTTTATCGAAAGTGGTAGAGATAAATACTGTTAATTTCTGATCATGATAATACTGTACAACCTGGTCGAAGCTTGGCTGATTTACTATTTCAGAACAGTTGAAACCTGCTTTTCCTTCTAAAAGAATCGGAGTGGAGAGCTCCATGACTGTGTCCGTGTTATTTTGGGTAAATAAAGACGGACGATTGCCAATGATAATTCGAGTCGAGAAATGTTCTGTTTCACGATCACGGTCAATGGCAGGATTCGTTACGACGGCAACACTTTCTTTAAGGTAATCAGCAATATTTTTCCTTTCAGGGTTTAAAGCTGCAAGTGGTGCATCATGTCCAAGAGAACGAATTGGTTCTACACCTTTTTCAGCCATCTGTTCAATTAATTGAATATGGTCCTTTTCCCATCCAAAAGCTTTATATTGTCCATTGTGGATTTTATCAGGATATGCAATTGTAATCGTTTTACCCATTGATGGATAATAAAGACGTTTTCTGGTATTTTCAAAATCAAGTCTAGTAGAAAATCTTGTATATACTTCTTCTTGATATTTTCGATGTTCAAAAACCTCAAGCGTATCTTCTTTCCATTTAAAACCAACCTTTTCCCCTGGAGCAAGAGGTTTTGGATCATTTACATATGTGCTTGATGGAACAATACCAGGTTCTGAAGAGAAAAGGTAGGAGCTTTCTGTTTCAAGCATCCAGAGCGGACGTAGCCCTAATGCATCAACACTAAAGACGGCTTCGTCACCATATCTTGAAATGATTCCAGCAGGGCCTTGCGCATAATGTCCCCATGCCTCGCGGAAATAAGTATAAAGATCTTGTAGATGATCAGGATATGCCTTTATTTCATTTACAATTGGCGGGAATAAAAGGTCCATTGCTTCAAATAAAGTATATCCATCCCGACAAATTAATGTTTCAATTGTGCGGCTTAAATCTTGTGAATCACTGCCGCCTTTTACGAGAGGTACATCTATCATATGGGCTTCATCACGCAACTTTGAAATCGTATTAATTTCACCATTATGTCCAAGTACACTGAATGGCTGAACTCTAAAAAAGCTGGATAAAGTATTTGTTGAATATCGGTTGTGGCCTAGTGACATGGTAGATGCTACCAGCGGATTGGCTAAATCCTTATAATACCGTGGAAGAATGTCTCCGGCTCCCATTACTTTATAAACCACATGGGTTTGGCTAAGAGAAGCTACATGAATATCATCATTTTTCTCAAAATCAATAAGTGCTTCAAAAAGGTTTTTTGTTAATTCTTTCCCCTGTTTATCTGAACTGCCGGCTATTTGCCAGAAAATCGGATTTTCTTGAGAAGCAATGGGTCCTAACACTGAAGGAACTGTTGCTTCAGTAGTCTCAAAAAGTACATTTATACCGTGATTTTCAAACTTTTGTAATAATTCATCCTTAGTAGAAATCCAATCAGCCTGTTGGCTAATGAAAATATGACCTACAATAAAGCCGTCTTTTTCTACATAGGAATTATCAACTCCAGCATCCTGAAGTTTTTCTTTCCATAACGCTATAGGAATATCAGTATGAATTCCAACTCCATCACCTTCGCCATTGATAAATCCAGCGCGATGATTCATCGAAACAAGGGCATCAATACAATTGAAAATATTTTTTCTCGTAGGTGTTTTTGTTTTTTCAAGGCAGGCAACAATTCCGCATGCATCATGTTCATTTTTATGGAAATCTTTGAATAAAGAAGGGCTCCAGCTTTGCTTCATAGGGTTTGGCTTTTTAGGGTTATCCTTTAAAGCCATTTCACCTCCTAAATGATGAGATTTTAATGATGAAAAAATTCAGTAGTTTATCGAGGTAATGCAATAAAGTAAATGCGAATAATATTAAATTAATAGTATCATATAAATTTTCTGAAATCAAATATTTATACATTATATTGGATATAAAAAAAGAGGTGAAAGAAGTGAAAAAGAAGGGAAAAACTGTATTTTTTTGAAACCGTTTTCAATTGAGATATAAAAAAGAGGGAACGTTTTATCCCTCTTTTGCATAAAGTATGAATATTTATTCGTTTTTTAGCATTTGAAATGCAATGTTTACTGCATGAAGTGTTGCTTCTACATCCTCTTCTGTATGCGCAATGGTTAAAAACCATGCTTCATATTTTGAAGGAGCTAAATTAATACCTTGTTGTAGCATAAGCTTGAAGAATCGACCAAATGTTTCCCCGTCTGTGTTTTCGGCTTGTTCGTAGTTTTCAATTTTTTCATTTGTAAAGTATACGGTGAAAGCCCCTTTTAGACGGTTAATGGTAATGGTAATATCATTTTCTTTAGCGGCTTTAAGGATACCTTCTTCAAGAATTGCACCAAGTCGATCTAAATAATCATACACACCATCTTGTTTTAAAACCTCAAGACAGGCAATTCCTGATAGCATGGAAGCAGGATTTCCTGCCATTGTGCCCGCTTGGTAAGCTGGACCTAGAGGGGCAACCTTCTCCATAATTTCCTTGCGACCCCCATAAGCGCCAATTGGTAGTCCACCACCTATAATTTTTCCAAGTGCTGTTAAATCTGGTTTAATGCCGAGTAAATCTTGTGCGCCACCATACATAAAACGAAAAGCTGTGATAACCTCATCATAGATTACAAGAGCACCCGCTTCATGTGTTAATTCATTTACTTGCTTTAGGAAACCTGGTTTTGGCTCCACAATTCCAAAGTTGCCGACTATTGGTTCAACCAAAACAGCCGCAACTTGATCTCCCCATTTTTCCAATGCTTCTTTATATGGTTCGATATTATTAAAAGGAACAGTAATGACTTCCTGTGCAATGCTTTTTGGAACACCAGCAGAATCTGGAGTTCCTAATGTGGATGGACCTGAACCAGCTGCAACAAGGACAAGGTCAGAATGGCCATGGTAGCATCCGGCAAATTTGATAATTTTGTCTCTCCCTGTGTAAGCACGGGCAACTCGAATCGTAGTCATGACAGCTTCTGTTCCAGAATTAACAAATCGGACTTTATCCATTGATGGAATAGCATCCTTTAGCATTTTTGCTAATTTTATTTCATGTGGGGTAGGTGTCCCATAAAGAACCCCTGATTCAGCTGCCTGTTTAATTGCTTCTATAATATGTGGATGCGCATGACCGGTAATAATAGGACCATAGGCTGCAAGATAATCGATATATTGATTTCCGTCCACATCCCAGAAATAGGCACCTTTTGCCCGTTCCATAACAACAGGTGAACCTCCTCCAACCGCCTTGTAGGAACGGGATGGGCTGTTAACTCCTCCCACAATATGCTGTAGTGCTTCATTATGTAATCTTTCGGAATTCGTAAATTGCATTATTTTACCTCCTTTTCATTCATATCTTTTTTATTTTAGCACTTTTTTTATCCTTTTCATTGTTTTGTATTTTAGGCAATTTTCATACTATATTGATCGCGGGTACCGGACAGTTGTGTTACTATATGTATTTGGGCTAAACTTATTTTTTGGAACTAGTGTCTTGTTTAACTCTTTAAGGAGGATTTTATATAAATGAATGCTATCGAGGTAAAGGATTTACGAAAAGAATTTAAAGCATATTCTAGTCGGACTGGATTAAAAGGGGCATTTCGAGACCTTTTAACAAGAAATTATAAAATTGTACCTGCCGTCAATGATATTAGTTTTTCTGTGAAGCAAGGAGAAATGGTTGGATATATTGGGGAAAATGGTGCCGGAAAATCTACGACTATTAAAATGTTGACCGGAATTTTAACGCCAACTTCAGGGAAAATTGTTGTAAACGGAATGAACCCTCATAAAGAACGAGAGAAGTTTGTAAGAACCATTGGTGTTGTTTTTGGTCAGCGTTCACAGCTTTGGTGGGATATTGCAGTTCAAGAATCGTTTCGGCTTTTGAAGAAGGTTTATAAAGTTTCTGATGCTCATTATAACGACCATATGGATCATGTTATTAAGACACTAGATATTGAGCCTCTTTTGGACAAGCCTGTCCGAAAATTATCATTGGGACAAAGAATGCGATGTGAATTGGCTGCAGCATTAATACACAATCCTCCCCTTCTCTTTTTAGATGAGCCGACGATTGGTTTAGATGTTTTAGTAAAGTTGAAAATTAGAGAGTTTTTAAAGGAAATTAATGAAAAATACAATACAACGATTCTTTTAACCACCCATGATCTTTCTGATATTGAGGCGCTCTGCGAACGAGTGATTATGCTTGATGAAGGAAAAATTATTTATGATGGAGCTCTAAAAAGTTTAAAAGATCAGTGGGGTGACAGGAAGGAACTTCAGTTTCAATTTTTAGAGAATGTAAATATAGAAGGTTTGAACCAACTTACTGCAGAGATGTCTGTAAAATGGGAAATGGACGAAAAGGAGCAGCTATTTACAGCGGTTATCGAGGATATTGATGAGCTTATTTCTCAAGTAATCTCAAAAGTAGTGGCAGCCTATAAAATTAAAGATGTCAAAATTAATGAAACTTCAACCGAGGAAATTATTCGTAATATATATGAAAAAGGTTTGGTTTAAGAATGGGGGCAAGAACAATTGGATAAATATCTTGAAATGATTCGAATCCGTTTTTTAATGATGCTTGCCTATCGGACGAATTATTACACCGGGATTCTTATTTATAGTATTAATATTGGTGCTTATTACTTTTTATGGACAGCTATTTATGGTGGCAAACACCATATGGTTGGGCTTTCCGTCATACAAATGACTACCTATGTGGCTGTTTCTTGGATGGCACGTGCATTTTACTTTAATAACATTGATCGAGAAATGGCGATGGAGATTATGGAAGGAAAAGTAGCAGTGGAATTAATAAAGCCTTATAACTATTTAGGGATGAAAACGATGCAAGGTCTTGGAGAAGGAATCTTTAGATTACTGTTCTTCTCTGTTCCTGGGCTTATTATCGTATCATTGCTTTTTCCAGTGAAATTCACCTGGAATCCAACTGTTTGGGGATTGTTTGGAATCTCAATTTTGCTTAGTTTCTTCATCAATACACAGTTGAACTTATTAACTGGAATTACTACCTTCTTCTTTTTTAATAACTCTGGACTTATTCGAGCAAAACGAGTCATTATTGATTTATTTTCTGGACTTCTTTTACCCATTAGCTTCTTTCCTGGCTGGGCTCAGAATGTTATGAAATACTTGCCTTTTCAAGGGATCAGTTATATTCCAAGCATGATTTTTACAAATGGATTTTCACATCAACAAGCAATGAATGCTATTTGGCAGCAGTTTATGTGGGTAGTGGTGTTGGTTTTGCCTATTCAATTGCTTTGGTATATTGCGAAAAAGCAATTGATTATTCAAGGAGGCTAATGTGTTGTATTATTTATCGATGTTTTTTCAATATATATCTCAATATATGAAAACAAGGTTTCAATATCGAGCAAATTTGTTTGTTGAATTTTTTTCTGATTTAATGTCCCAGGCAGTAAATTTTATTTTTATTTTAATTGTGTTTGGACATACCAGTTTGTTGCATGGATGGAATCGAGATGAAATTATATTTATCTATGGCTTTTTCCTAGTACCCTTTGCTGTTTTTTCTTCCTTTTTTAATATTTGGGATTTTAACGAACGTTATATTGTAAAAGGAGAATTGGATAGAATTTTAACCCGTCCAATTCATAGCCTTTTTCAGATTGTATTGGAGAGGATGGAACTAGAATCACTTCTTGGGGGATTAACCGGCCTTGTAGTCATGTTTTACTCAGGAAGCAGGCTGGGGCTTGAAATCAAATGGTATGACCCGATTTTGTTTCTCGTTTTTGTAATAGGCGGTGCCTTGGTTTACGGTGGAGTTTTTGTCTTAATTGCTTGTATTAGTTTTTGGGCAGATGCACGGACCGATATTATGCCAATGATGTATAACATCAGTAACTATGGAAGGTATCCGGTTGATATCTATAACAGTGTCATCCGCTTTGTGTTAACGTGGATTCTGCCCTTTGCTTTTGTGGGAGTATATCCTGCAGCCTACTTTCTTGGGAAAAAGGAATGGTCAAGTTACGTATTCTTAACTCCATTCATGGGAATTTTATTTTTCACCATTTCTATTTTTGTATGGAATCAAGGAGTGAAAAGGTACAGAGGGGCAGGGAATTAGGGAAATAAAAAGAACAGTTTGTCTTATTATAACTGTTCTTTTTATTTATAATTCTATATTTCAGCTTTTAACTGACTAGTAAGCTGTTTCATGTTTTCATCAATTTTTCCAATCAATTGATTTACTTCTTCTAACGAGAGGGATAAATGCTGATTAATACTATTTTGTTTATTCACTTTTGCTGCAACTTGTTTTGAGCTACTTGTTAAATTTTCTAGCGTACCTTTAACCGGTTCGGCTGAATCCTTATTAGTGGCTGCCGGCTTTCGAATCTCATTCGCCACAATGGTAAAGCCTCGTCCGTGTTCCCCGATTCTAGCTGCTTCAATAGCGGCATTTAATCCAATTAAATTAGTTTGATTTGAAAGATTTACGATAATGGATAAAATAGAATTCATTTTGTCTACATCTTCAGTTTGCTTTTCTATATAAAGGTTGATGCTTTTTCCTTTATAGCAAGTTGGCGGAACTATTCATTTCTAGAAATTGTGGATAAGGTAGTTGATATTATCTGGTACAAGCATGCATAAAAATAGACTATCTGATCCTTTTAGGAGGTGGTTTGTGTGTTTTACTTTTTAATGTCCATTATTACTTTTTGCATTTTTATGAGTTTGAGAACTCTTTTTTTACAAAACTTCTTAAAAGGAAAACTTATTTCTATTGAAAATTTTCTGTATCTAGGAATTATTTATGTGACTATTCTGCTTGGATTTGGGCTGATTTATCTAATCTTTTCTTTTAGAGGTACTCCTATCCTATTGGAGATTGGAAATGGAAAAAACGAAAATATATTTGAAACATGCTTTTATTTTAGTGCGATGACTCTTTTTTCTGTAGGGAATGGGGATGTGGTTCCTCAGGGTCTTGGTCGAATGATTGCAGTTATTGAAGCGTTGATTGGCTATACACTCCCAGCTGCAATTGTAGCTAGGGCGATGTTTGATCGTGAACAATAAGAACAAGTTAATTGTGTTATGTTCAAAAGTTGGATAGTCTAAGTATAATAAATTTTATCTGGAGTGATTGAAGTGACAATTAAAATAGGATTGGAAGCTCCTGATTTTGCTTTAGCAGCAAGCAATGGAGAAGTAGTGAAATTATCCTCCTTTAGAGGAAAAAATGTAATCCTTTATTTTTATCCAAAGGATATGACTCCTGGTTGTACCTCGGAAGCGTGTGACTTCCGTGATCAATATCAAAACTTTGATGAGTTAGATGTAGTTATATTAGGTGTTAGTCCGGACCCAATTGACCGACATCAGAAGTTCATTGAAAAATATAGCTTACCTTATTTACTTTTAGCAGATCCTGACCATCAGGCCGCAGAGGAATTTGGGGTTTGGAAATTAAAAAAGAATTTTGGCAAGGAATATATGGGAATTGAAAGATCTACCTTTGCCATTGATAAAGAAGTGATAGTAAGGAAGGAATGGCGAAAAGTCCAAGTAAAAGGACATGTTGAAGAAGCATTACAATTTTTACAAAAAAAATAGGATAGCCTATTTTATACATAAAAGGCTTTTGTCCAAGACAAAAAGGAGGTTTTGAATATCATTGTATTAGGGCATACCTCCTCAGATTACATTATTTGATCCGATTCAGTCGGATCCTTTTTTTTATTGAAAATGATTATAATTTTAATAAAACGGTGTTATGATAACTTTAAAATATAAGTTCCATATATATATTAATAATTAGTTATAGGCGGGGATAGGAATGAAAATTTACACAAAAACTGGGGATAAGGGGACAACTTCACTTGTATATGGTTTGAGAGTTGGAAAAAATGACGCAAGGGTAGAAGCCTATGGCACATGTGATGAGGCAAATTCAGTTATCGGCCTTGCGCTTAGTCACCTAAAAAGTGAAGAATTCCAAGGAAAAGAAGAGGTTGAAGCAATCTTTCATAAAATACAAACAGCTCTTTTTCATGTTGGGGCAGAACTTGCTACTCCATCAGGGAAAGAGGTAAAGTGGAAGATTACTGAATTTGATATCGATGAACTTGAGGAATGTATCGATTCATGGGATGCGAAGCTGCCTCCATTGACTAATTTTATTCTACCAGGAGGACATCCTGCAGGTTCTGCTTTCCATGTAGCTCGAACAACAGTAAGAAGAGCGGAAAGATGTGCAGTTTCTTTGGGGGAAGAAGTAAATCCTCTTGTCCTTGCTTACCTTAATAGGCTTTCGGATCTGTTGTTTGTAACAGCTCGCTATATTAACTTACAGCTAGGCTATAAAGAACAAACCCTTCATGGAAATTAAAAATTAACAAAACATTCACTATTTGTGTAGTTGTAATATTGACAAATATCATGAAAAGAAAGTAAACTATTTATAACAATTATAATCTAATAATTCTTTTTAGAAAAGAGGTGCATGACGGTGACACAAAGTCATTTAAAAGAAGCTTTGGATACCTTGAAGGAAACGGGGGTGCGTATTACTCCGCAACGTCATGCGATACTTGAATATTTAATTAACTCGATGTCGCACCCTACTGCGGATGAAATTTATAAATCACTCGAAGGGAAATTCCCTAACATGAGTGTGGCAACAGTTTACAATAATTTACGAGTATTTCGCGAGGTTGGCTTAGTAAAAGAATTAACATATGGTGATGCCTCAAGTCGATTTGACTTTAATACATCAGAACATTACCATATTATTTGTGAAAACTGCGGTAAAATAGTTGATTTCCATTATCCTGGACTGGATGAGGTGGAGCATTTAGCATCGCACGTAACTGGATTTAAGGTGAAACACCATCGTATGGAGATTTATGGAGTTTGTCCTGATTGTGCAGGAAAAGAAGTACATTAATATTTTGATTTATATGCCATTATCTTTTGATAATGGCTTTTCTTTGGCTAATAATAACTAAAAAACGAATAAAAGCTATCTCCTGCTAAGAGATAGCTCTTTATTTTTTACGCTTACTATTGTATTTTTCGTCGAATTCTTTTCCGACTAAAGTAGGGTCAAGGGTTAATGGTTCACTGCAATACATACACATGTCAACTCTGCCAAGCATTTTTGTAGGTTTTCCACATCCTGGACATATGACTGGTACTGTTTTTGTAGAGAGCATTCCCATCCAAAAATAAACGATTGTACTAGCAATGATGAAAAGTATACCCAGAATCATGAAAATCATCATAAGTGTTGGTGAGTGGTGGAAGTAAATTCCTCCATACATGACTAAAAAACCAACGAAAATTAAACTAAGTGCAAATGTACGGATTTTATTAATTTTGCTTGAATATTTAGGCATTTTTTAAACCTCCTATAGAAACTATAACATATTTATTAAAATAGAAAAATTAAGGAATGGGAGGATGTCGATTTTTGTCTATTTATAAAGAAGGAAATTCTTTGTTCCTGTCGAAAATATAGCTATTGATTAAAGGAGGAAGATAGGATGGAAGACAATCTTCGATCTATTTACCAAGAAAGGGCAAGTCAGGCAAATACTCTTGGAGTCTTGCTGATAGAGAAAAAACAGCAGCCAACTCATTCATCCGACGCGTTCGATGTGATTTTATTGATTATCGTTAAAGAGGCGGATCACCCCATATTTGTAAAACACTATTCATTTAATGAGAAAACAGCAGCAATGCATATTGTAACCGAGGAACAGCTAAATGAGTGGCTCCTTCTAGGTTCAAATCGAAAAGTATTTGAATGGCTTGCCACCTCGAAAATACTTTTTGATCGGAATGAATATATTGCTGGTTTAAAAAAAGAACTACGAGAGTTCCCTTTTTATGGACGTAAAATGAAAATGGGCTTGGAATTTTCCAAATTAATTCGCCGATATGTAGACGGGAAGGCTCTCTTTGAAGATCGTTTATATTTAGATGCATATAATCATGTCGTTCACTCTTTGCATCACTTAGCTAGACTTTCTGTTATTGAAAATGGACTTCACCCAGAATTAACAGTTTGGCATCAGGTAAAGCAAATTGAACCAGAAATATTTAAACTATATGATGAATTAGTAAATAGTGAAGAAACACTTGAAGAGAGGTTACAGCTTTTATTTTTAGCGAGTGAATTTATGATTCATTCAAAAACCCATCTTGGAGCTGCTCATATTTTAGATGTCCTTGAAAAAAAAGAAAGCTGGTCCATTCACGATATTATGAGTGAGAAGGAACTCCTTCCATATTCATTAGAACTAGAAATATTTCTTGAGTATTTAATTGAAAAGCATTTAATTGAGGTTTTGAATGTTGAAACGAAAGGTCAGGGAATCTTCCATAGATATTACAGGATTAAAGAGAAGTTATCTTAAAAAAATTAAAAAATGTATTGACCTTTTCTTAAATACTTGATATATTAATAACCGTCGCTGCAAAACAATTAAATAATGTTATTGCGAGTGACGGTTGTTTTAAAAAAAGTTGTTGACACTACGAAGTGATTTGTGGTATATTGATTAAGTCGCTGTTGAGCGATTGAAATGAAATTGCTCTTTGAAAACTAAACAAACAAAAGCGTAAAACAAACAATTAATAGTGTTGTTTACAACACTAGCCAACGTAACATTTTTGAGCTAACTCAAATTCTTCGGAGAGTTTGATCCTGGCTCAGGACGAACGC
>JAUZPL010000210.1 GCA_030705955.1 Bacillota bacterium
GCATACGAGTTGATGCGTACATTCCTGAGTTTCCTGCAGATAAAACGGCTGTTAATATGATTGCATTCATAACAGATGCCGCAAATGCAATTCCTGCTTTTTGGAAAACGATTGTAAATGGACTAACAGTTACATCACCGCTTGCTAAATTTCCATTTGTGTATGGGATGATTAATCCAATAACGAGAATAGCAAGAACGTAGAACAAAAGAATACGCCAGAATACTTGCTTAACTGCTTGTGGAATAGTTTTAGCAGGATTATCACTTTCTCCTGCTGCAACGCCAAGTAACTCTGTGCCTTGGAAAGAGAATCCCGCAGCCATAAAGATGCCAAGCATGGACATAAAGCCGCCATGGAATGGCGCATCTCCAATAGTAAAGTTTTTAAAGCCAATTACATGTCCACCCATGATTCCAAAAATCATTAAGGCACCAGCTATAATAAAGATAATAACTGTAACAACTTTAATTAACGAGAACCAATATTCAGCTTCTCCAAAACCTTTTACAGATAGATAGTTTAATAGAAACATGATGACTAGGAATATTGCACTCCATAATATAGAAGGAGTATGTGGGAACCAAAATTTCATGATCATTGTGACAGCTGATAATTCAGCGGCAATCGTGATTGCCCAGTTGTACCAATAATTCCATCCGAGAGCAAATCCCAGTGATGGATCAACGAATTTTGTAGCATAGGTGCTAAAGCTGCCGGCAACAGGCATGTAGGCTCCCATTTCCGCAAGGCTTGTCATTAGGAAATAAACCATAATACCGATTACTAAATAGGATAAAAGAGCTCCCCCTGGTCCTGCGGTATGGATGGAACCGCCACTGGCTAAAAACAGACCCGTTCCGATTGTTCCTCCAAGAGAAATCATCGTTAAGTGGCGAGCTTTAAGGCTACGCTTTAATTCCGTCACTTCATTATTAGTGACTGTATAATCTGTCTTCCTAGCTGAAGATGTTTGCATTTTCACTACTCCCTTTTGTTTATTTGGAAGGAGTTTGGAATAAAAAATGCCACCAGTAAGACCCTGGTGGCATATCAATACCCCGCATCATACCTTCCGAAAGATAGCTCAACACGTTTCACTGGTAAGGTAAAACGTGACAGTTCTGTTCCTATTCGGTAACAGCCCCAGCATACTTAACTAGAGAGTCAAGCATACTTCGGCAGCTTTTCCTTTCAAACGGAGTCATTGATCTCTCTACTTCTCGTCCGATTTACTTTTAAAAGCTGCGACCTCTACCCCATCGGTTTGATGAGGATTTACTATTAAGTTTACACTTTTTAATATAATTTTTTTAAATGGAAAGGTCAATACATTTTTTTTAGTAAACTAGTAGGTAAGAGAATACTGACAAATATTTATTTTTGTAAAATACTTTTAAATTTACATTGTGAAAGTGAATCTGTATGATGTAAAAAATGAACAAAAGTAGTTGCAGGAGGAAAATATGCGGGTTTTAGGAGTCATTTTAGGATCAATTATTATTGTGATAGCATATAACTTATTTTTAATTCCACATCAAGTTTTAAGCAGCGGGATAAATGGGGTTTCGATGATTTTAGGTATCCTCACTCCAGTAAATACGGGACTAGCGAACTTTCTTTTAAATCTTCCATTATTAATTATTGGGTATAAGCTGTTGGGTAAAAAGTTCATATGGAAATCAATCTTTTCCGTATTAATAATTTCAGTTGGTCTTTATTTTATACCTGTTTACGAGATCGCAAAAGATCCCATTCTTTCTGCTATTTTCGGAGGTGCCTTGACAGGCCTTGGAGTTGGATTGGTATTACGCTGTTCAGGATCGACGGGTGGATTTGATATTATTGGAATGCTCATTTCAAGAAAGAAGGATTTTCCATTAGGAATATTAATGTCCGGGATGAATGGCGTCGTTATTTTGATAAGCGGGTTTTTATTTGATTGGGATAAAGCCCTAAATACAATGATTTCAATCTATGCATTAGGTAAAGTAGTAGATACGATTTATACACACCATATCAAACTAACTCTAATGATTATCACCGATAAAGGTGAGGAAATGAGACAACATTTACTTACGAACCTTTATCGGGGTCTGACTATAATGGATGGTGTGGGGGGATACTCAAATGATAAGCGAAATATTTTGTTTATTGTTATCTCCCGATATGAGCTTCCGGATGTCAAAAATCTTATTGCAGAAGTTGACCCATCAGCCTTTGTTAATATTACTCAAACGATCGAAGTAATGGGTCTTTTTCATAAAGATAATCCTCAATAGAAATAAAAATATTTAAAATAAGTAAAATCATTCAAATTTTTTACGAATAGGTCAGCCTGCTTGAAGAATAGTATGGATAAATTGTATTATAAATATATTGCTTACTTTAAGTAAGTGATAGCATCATTGAGAGGATGAATTTTAATGACGACTGTACCATTCAAACAACTTTCTGAAATTATTAAGGAACGCCATTCAGTAAGGAAATTCGATTCAGCATATAAGATTCCAAGGGAAGAGATTGAAGGGATGTTAAAAGAAGCGACACTTGCACCTTCCTCAAGCAATTTACAGCCCTGGCGGTTTATTGTTATCGAAGATCAAGCTTCAAAGAAAGAACTAAGGTCAATTGCCTATAATCAAGAACAAGTGGAAATGGCATCAGTAGTAATAGCTGTTTTAGGTGATATGGAAATGTACGAAAATGCCGAGAAAGTGTTTCAAAGTGCGTTTGAATTAGGATTTATGACGGAAGAAAATACAAAAAAAATGATTGAAAACACAGTCAACTTATATTCTAAGGCCCCGAATGAATTGAGAAAAAACATCGCAACTTATGATGCTGGTCTCGTTTCCATGCAAATAATGCTTATAGCTAAAGATAGAGGTTATGACACGGTACCAATGAGTGGGTTTAATAAAGAAAAATTTATGGAAGAATTTAATGTTTCTGAACGATTTTTCCCAATTGTTCTTATTCCACTGGGTAAGGCGGCTGTACCAGCACATTCAACAACAAGGCTTCCACTGGAAGATGTCCTGTTGAAATATGTTTAAAAATTGTGAGAAGAGTATCCTATTTAAAAAAATAGGATGCTCTTTTTCCGTTTTTCGGCATTAATCCTTCAAGAATCAGTTGCTGGTTTCCTTTTTTTAAAGCACAATAGAAATAATTACACGTTAAAAGGAGAGATTCCCCTGTTTATAAAATTCACCAAACAACAAAAGGACAGCATGATTTCTGAAATTCAACGTTTTTTTTATGAGGAGAGAAATGAAGAAATTGGA
>JAUZPL010000211.1 GCA_030705955.1 Bacillota bacterium
GGTGGAAGCACGAATACGGCTACCCTTATCAAATACGGAGCAAAATTTAATCCATTAATTTATGAAGGTGAATGGTGGAGGTTTATAACTCCTGTCTTTCTACATATTGGATATATGCATTTAGCCATGAACACACTCGCATTATATTATCTTGGGATTGCAGTTGAAAGAATGTACGGGAATACTCGTTTTCTTTTTATTTACCTATTTGCTGGGGCTAATGGTTTTATTGCCAGCTTCCTATTCAGCTCGACTCTTTCAGCAGGAGCAAGTGGGGCCATTTTTGGCTGCCTTGGGGCACTATTATATTTTAGTACGATCAATCCAAGAGCCTTTTTTCAAACAATGGGAATAAATGTAATTTTTGTTCTGGTTATAAATTTGGCATTTGGTTTTACAGCTACCGGGATTGATAATGCTGGACATGTAGGTGGCTTAGTTGGAGGCTTCCTTGCTGCTGGAATCGTACACTTACCGAAAATGAAAAAACCATTTTTGCAATTATTATTTTTTACTATGGCAACAATTATTGTATGGTCGTCATTAACATATGGGTTTAGTACATCGGCAAAAGCTAAAGATGAAAGCACCAATTTAATGATTGCCGAGGATTATATTAAAAACCATCAATATGATCAAGCATATCACACATTGAAAAATGTAGAAAAGAGATCAGAAAATCCTTCTGCTCAAGTATACTTTCTGTTATCTTTTACTGAAATAAAGAAGGAGATGCTTCCTGATGCAAAAGATCATTTGCAGCAGGCTATCAAACTGGAACCGAAATTCCATGAAGCCTATTATAACCTTGCTCTTATATATATAGAAGAGAATAATTATAAGCAGGCAAAAATATTTGCTGAGAAGGCATCACGGTTAAAACCAGATCAAAAAAACTATGCAAATCTGGTTAATGAAATTAATGTACATAACCAAGCATCTGGCGGAGGATAATAGGCTCGCCGTTTTCTGTTTCGGTTAGAACTAATAAATGTGTTTTATCTTTAGCCAAAAGTATAAGTGGAATGGTTCTGCCAATTGGGTTCACAATGGTGCCATCTGCTTTTTTAATTCCGAGGAAATAATTTTTGTATAATCCTTCCCATAGGCTGCCAACAATCCTATTTGTTTGTTCCTCTGAAAAGCCAGCAATCGTTTCTTGGGGTTTAAAATAGAATTGTGTTAAGGGATAGAGATGATACTTTTTCAAATTAATAGAATTTACTTGAATTCCTTTGTTCCAACTCTTTTTTAAGAATTGCTCCGTTTTTTGGTCACGTTGTTCTTTCCATTCAGCCTCTTCTTTGGACTGGGCTGTTCGAAATGTAAATAACGGCCTAGAGGGAGTAAGAATGACATAAAGCTGATCTCTCGACATTGTTTGTGCACTGAATATCTTGTTCTCATTTTCATGAAGCTCGGCATAATGAAAAGTGAGCGCTTGAATAAAGGCACTTTCTTTTTCTGTAACGTTCTTTTTCTGTTCTAAATTTTTTGTATTTTCCCTCCAGCGTCCAAGTTTCCCAATCAGTTTTCCATTTGAAAATAAGAAACCAACATCTTGGCGTAAATAGGCTTTCCTATCAAGGATTGATGATACGTTCCATTGCAAAGTATATTGATCACTTTTGGTCTGATTTAAAATTGTAAGTGTCGTTTCAGCTGCCTTAAAAGAAACTTTAGGGTCGATGGGGAAATAGGTAATACTCTCTTGAACCTTATTATCTCTTAGATTCATAACAGCTCCAATGAAGATAATTAAAATAATTGAATAGAACATCAACCTTTTTTTCAAAATGACTACATCCTTTCTTTTAGCTAATAATTCTGGTTGTCCTATTTAAATATTTATGGGGTTTTCTTTTAGAAAATGTTAGGAAGTGTTAAAAAATATATTGCTTAATCCCTAAGTGAAAAATATTACATGAATAGTCCACTCTTGAGGCAGAAAGGTGTTTAGCTTATACTAAAGGAAATTATGGCTATTAGAATGACTAAAGGAGACCAAAATGAAAACGGTTTACGAGATACAGCAATTTTTGAAGCAATTCGGTACAATTATTTATATTGGTGAAAGAGTTGCGGACCTTGAACTCATGGAGTCTGAGCTCAAAGAATTGTATCAATCCCAGTTAATAGAACAAAGGGATTTTCAAACAGCTATTTTAATTTTGAGACATGAGATTCAAATTCTAAGAGATAAACAATTATAGTAAAGCTGGTGGCGATATGCAGGATAAATGGATAGTAGGTGTAGATTTAGGTGGAACAACAACAAAACTTGCCTTTATTAATATGGATGGGGATATCATTCATAAATGGGAAATTAAGACTGATAATTCCGATGAGGGTAAAAATATCACTATTAATATTGCAAAATCAATAGATCAAAAACTTGAAGAAGTAGAAATGACTAAACATAAATTGGTTGGTATTGGCATGGGGGCACCAGGACCGGTCAACTATGATACTGGTGTGATCTTAAATGCAGTGAATCTTGGCTGGAGAGATTCCTTTCCACTAAGAGATTTACTAGAAACAGAGACGAGTTTACCTGTTTATATTGATAATGATGCTAATTGTGCTGCTCTGGGTGAGATGTGGAAAGGCGCTGGTAATGGTGCCAAGGATCTAGTTTGTGTAACCCTTGGGACAGGTATTGGTGGTGGAGTTATTATTAATGGAGAGATTGTCAAAGGAGTAAATGGGGCTGGTGGAGAGATCGGTCATATTACAGCTATTCCAATCGGGGGCTCACAATGTAATTGTGGTAAAAAAGGATGCATTGAGACAATAGCTTCAGCAACTGGGATTGTACGGCAGGCAAATGAGGAATTGTTAAAAGAGGGAGCTTGTGGCGAACTAAAAGAGATTCTTCACCAAAGTGGCGCCATCACTGCTAAGGATGTCATGGATTGTGTAAGTAATAGAGATCCATTAGCTGAAAAAGTAATGGAGAATGTTTCTTTTTACCTTGGTTTTGTTTTAGCAGGAATTGCTAATACATTAAATCCAGAAAAAATTGTTCTAGGCGTGGTGTTTCAAGAGCCGGGAAAGTATTGTTAGATCCAGTAAAAGAGAAATTTAATCAATTCTCTTTTAAACCAGTTCGTGAATCAACAGA
>JAUZPL010000212.1 GCA_030705955.1 Bacillota bacterium
CTTGCTGGGTCTGTAGCAACTTTATTTGCGATTGGAATTGGAAAAGGCGCTGCAACGTTAACTGCACTTGGTCAAATTGCTGCAATCTGGGTAGGGGGAGGAACACTCGTCCCATGGGCTTTAATCCCTGCTGCTGCGATTTGTAACGTAGACCCATTTGAACTTGCAAGACGAAACCTGGTTCCTGTATTAATCGGGCTTACTGTGACAACAATTGTTGCGATATTCCTAATTTAAAAAGATAAAGGCTGGCAAAAATGTCAGCCTTTATCTTTTTTATAGATATGCGGAAAAATGCTTTCCAACCGTTTGATTTTCCAAAAGAGACTTCTCAAAATTGGTTCGGTGTTCTCATTAATATTCGTAAACGGTAAGCGTTCATTGCTGTTTCTCCTAAATGTTTAAGTAGGTTATGATTGGCGTACGCTCCGACAACAGCCCCAATCCCTGGGACAAGCTGGAGCATTTTAGCTAGATCAATATAATCTCGATACTCCTGCTGAAACTTTCGCCAATCCATGTCGACAAGTAATTTCTTCTCTTCCTCCCAATTTTCGATAATGTTTAGTGTCTTCCTTCTGGTCTCTTCACTCGAGAAAGCTAACTGGAAAATATGGAGGATAAACAATCTTTCCTCATAATCACTTGTATTAAAACCATAGCTTGCAGCAACATCAAATAAAAATTTCATTTTTATTGTTAGCAACAAAGGAAAATCAGCAAGACCAAGCAAGATTCCTCCCGCTCCAGTTCCTGCACCTTCAACTAGGGCTGTTTTTTGATAAATTACCGTTTTATGTCGCACTAGTTCATCTTGTTCAGCTAGTGTTAAGCCCCTTCCTAACTTCTTATTGGTTGTTATTTGTGAACCAATTAATGTTGTCTTCACCATAGCTTTTATACTTTCTGTTACGACTTGATGAACCTTTTCAGGAATCAAACCATTCATTTTCTCTTGGGCTTTTTTCGATAACCGATTCATGATTCCTGTTGGCTTGGTAATGTTTTGTTCCCATTCAACCACTTCTTCATATACTTTCAATTCATACTCATTCATTTATTCCCAATCCTTTACGATATTTTATATTATAAATAGGTTTTCAAAAAATCCTCTTTCAAAAATGAAAGAGGATCCTATCAGGATTTTAAGCGACTTTTACTATACATATATACAAAAAGATAACTGAACCCAATACCTGCAAATAATTCTAATAAGCTAATTATCATTTCTCCCTTTAGGGAAATAAAAACTGCGAATAAAATAGCTTGCAATGTTAGAATAACCATTAATAAAAAATGAAATGCTTGTGATTTAAATTTTAAATGAACCGGATATAAATCAATCCAGAGCTTATTCTGGTGATGATTCCATAGTGGCAGTAATTGAAATCCTGTTAAATACATAAATAAAATGGCTAATAAGATTTGTCCAAGTCCAAAGGAAATGAAATAAAGGGCAAGAATACCGATCACTGTTAGACGAATAAAAAGACCAAGGTAGTCTCCTGAACGCAAGAAAGTTCTTGAAAATAGATAAAGATACGTCTTTTCATGCCTAAATGCAATACGGTTTATTAAAAAGTCCAACCAAATTCTTCGTTTAACAGTGTCTTTTAATTTTGGAACGTCCGTAAATAAATTTGCTAGACGGTAAAAAGATGTCAACCTCTTTTCTTCCTGATCTATTAGCACATCCCATTTTAAACCAGCATTTCTCGTTTTTGAGAATAAAGAATAATAATAAAAAGCCATAGCCAAAACGATAATTATTAGGATCAAAAGATTAACATGTTTAAAAAGCAAATAAGCGAAAGTGCCATTTAAAAGAAAGCGAATCACCCAATCAGTTTTATAACCGGAATGAAAATACTGTATTCTCCAGCTACTCGCCAGATTCCATGTTTTAATCATTAATAAAGCAATAAAAAATGGGATAAAAGCACGATAGCCCGTCCCGCTGACATGTGCATATAAAGGCATTAAAACAGCAAGAACAATTAACAGAAGATAACCTTGAAAAATAAGGCTGATCACACCTGAACGCACAAAATACCCCTGAAGCCTACTTTCAAGTGGAAGTAAAAACACTTGATCCGCTTCTAATAACAGATTATAGACTGGGCTGTATGTTACAAATATACCTATAAGGACAGCCATAATAATTGCAGCCGGAAATTCAGTTGAAAGTGATTTAATCCATTGCTGGTAGTAATAAGCTCCCGAACCAATTAGAAACAACATTACAATGACCAAATGGCCATTAAAAATATACCTTAAATAACGTCCTAAATCTTTGGCTCGCCCGCCTGCCCGCTCTTTCCAAAGTTTTTTATCATCAAACATAATTTTCTTCCTTCGTTAATTGAATATATAAATCATCTAATGAAGCGTTTGGCATTGAGAACTGTTCCTGAAGCTCGCGAAGAGTCCCATTTGCCCGAACTTTTCCCTCATGCAAAATAATAAAACGGTCACAATACTTCTCTGCAGTTGTTAGGATATGAGTAGACATTAGAATGCCAGCCCCATCCTCTTTCATCTTCTTCATTAAATCAAGCAATGACTGAATACCAAGCGGGTCCAAGCCAACAAAGGGCTCATCAACAATGTACAAGGCTGGCTGCACCAAAAAAGCACACATAATCATTACTTTTTGCTTCATCCCTTTGGAAAAGTGTGCAGGAAACCATTTAAGCCTTTTTTCCATATGAAATTCTGTTAGCAATTGGTGAATTCTTTCTTCGAAAGTAGACTCATCTAAGCCATAAGCCATTGCTGTTAATTTCAGATGTTCCATTAAAGTTAGCTCTTCATATAAAACTGGGGTTTCAGGTACATACGTAAACATACGCCGATATATTTCCTTATCATCCAAAAACGAGTGATCTTTAATTTTTATTTTTCCTTGATGTGGCTTCATCAGACCTGTTATATGCTTAATGGTGGTACTTTTACCTGCACCATTTAAACCAATTAAACCAACCATTTCTTTTTCATTTACCTCAAAAGAAACATCTTTTAAAACAGGATTTCTTGTGTATCCTCCTGTAAGGTTTTCAATTGATAATAAAGACATTCGCAACGCCCTTCCCAGCTCTATGATTATTCATTTTATCAAA
>JAUZPL010000213.1 GCA_030705955.1 Bacillota bacterium
ATGGCACTGCTGTAAATAAGGAGTTGGCTTCTTTCAAAAGTGGCAGCAGTTTTCGCCAGAATTGATCCATAAATCCCCAACCAAAAGAGAATTGTTAAGGGATTAGAAATGGACATAAAGAACCCCGATAATAAGGTCTTCATAAGGGACTCTTCTTTCCGCATAAGGTTCAAGTTTAGCTTCCCGGCACTAATCATACTTTCCACCCCGGTATAGATTAGAACAAAACACCCAAACGACCAGAGGAATGTTTTCATAAATGATGTTTCCAAAAAATGAGAAATACCTATGTATACGGCTAACATGTAAATTCCATCCGCTATGACCGCCCCAACCCCAATAAACCAAGCATGAAGAAATCCATTTTTAATTCCTCTATCAATTTGAGCTGCATTGATTGGGCCAATTGGTGCTGCTAGCGATAAACCTAATAAAACATAACTTAAAAATGTATTCATCTACCTCCACCCCCTGTCCCAAAAAGCCTGTCTACAAATAATTTTATTCAGGAGATATATTTTTACTACATAAAAAAAGCTTTCCCATTATTATCAGGAAAGCTCTTTTACTTCCATACTATTTTGTCTTAAATGAATCAATTCTTCATCATTTGGGGAATTTTTCAACTTTGGCATTCCCATATTAAACATATCAATATCAACGATGTATTTCGGACGTTGTTTAGTTTCCTTATAAATTTTACCTACATATTCACCAATCAAGCCAACTGCAATCAGTTGCAATCCACCAATAAGCCAAATGGAGGTAATGAGTGACGTCCATCCTGTTTGTGTTTCTCCAATAAACTTTAATGTTAAAAAGTAAAGTCCACACAGGAGGCTAACAAAGAATGAAACAAATCCGAGCAATAAAACAAGTCGAATAGGGGTAACAGAAAAGGAAGTAATTCCATCAAATGCAAAGGAAAGCATTTTCTTCAATGGGTATTTAGATTCCCCAGCTTGTCTTTCCTTACGATCATAATAAACACTGGTTGAATGAAAACCAATCAAAGGGACAATGCCTCTCAAGAATAAATTCACCTCGTTAAATCGTTCCAGTTCACCAATAGCGCGCCTGCTCATCAAACGAAAATCAGCATGGTTGTAGACGAGGTCAACCCCAAGCGTTTTCATAACTTTATAAAAGCCTTGAGCTGTAAAACGTTTAAAGAATGTATCAGTATCCCTGCACTTGCGGACGCCATAAACGATCTCATTACCCTCATTGAATTTCTGAATAAATTCACGGATCACTTGGATATCATCCTGAAGGTCTGCATCAATGGAAATTACACAGTCTGCAGCATTTTTTGCTGAAAACAACCCTGCTAATAAAGCATTTTGGTGTCCCACATTTCTAGAAAGCTTTAAACCGCGAACATAATCATTACTTAATCCTTCTTTATATATTAATTCCCATGTTCGATCCCTACTACCATCATCAACAAATAGAAGCTTGCTTTTATTAGAGATTAGCTTTTCCTTAATTAACTCAATCAATAGTTGATGAAGCTCATATATTGTCTCTGGCAATACCTCTTCCTCGTTGAAACATGGCACCACTATTGTAAGGACTGGATCATTCATTTCTGCATACCTCCTGATGGATACATAACCTTGTACAAGTAAATCTTCCATGCTGAACTTTTGGTTACAAATACTTTCTCAAGGAAAAGTTTATTTTGAGTTGGATTGTCAATTGGAAGGCTTGAGAAGATGTAACGCCCACCCATTTTTTTAAAGGTTTCAGTATTTAATTTTAGGTTTTTTAAATGTCTTTTCGAATTCTTTTTAATCATGTACCGTTTTCCAAGCTGATGGGTAAAAATATAACAACGTCCGCCCCATTGATCAAAATAAGTTTTCACTATCCCATTTCTGTTTAATTCTTTTTCAATAATCCTTCTAAATTGATGTTTATATCGTAATGGGTAAAAATTATTATACGTATCTAACGTGTAAAAACCATTATACTGAGAAACTGCTGGATGTATCCCAATGCTGGCAACCCGATATTCCTTTTGAGGCAGCCCAATATACTCTTTAATATCTTTGAATAAATCTTCTGCATAAAATTCTTTTACCGAAGGTTTTTGATGATAAATAATTTCATCATTAAATAAACCTAGCAATACAATCTGGGCTACGATAATCCACTTCACTGCCTTTGCCCAGTTCTCACCCTGAATAGAAAGAATTTTTAAAGCAAGTGCAAATCCAGCATATATAACAAGCGGTCTTAAAAAGTGATACCTAGCAAAATTGAATGTATCCAGAAAATGAAAATGCTTTGTTAATGGCAGCCATCCTTTATAAAACCAGAACGCATACCACAATGAAAGAAGAAAATTTAAGATAAACAAAAAGACGAATATTTTTTCCTGATGCCAGAGTTTCCTAATATAAACAAAATAAATTGCTATAAAAGTGACTGGTAAAATGATGAGTCCATGGACTGTCATGTCATGGGTATGTCCGAGAAAATAATTTTTTAATGTTAAGCGCACGGCTTGCCAAAAGGAGAGATGGGCATGAAAATATTCGTCCCGGCTGTTGGGTTCGCCAGAATATAGAAAAGAATAGACAAGCCGATATTCAACAAGCATATAAATAAAGGTCATATACAAAATGGCCATAAAAAATCGAAGGTTCAAGCCCTTACCCCTTAGAACATCAAAGAGCCAAAAAGCCCCCATCGCACTTAAAAAAAAGAAAAATCCTAAAACAATACTTGAATAAAGCGGCAGGAGGGTTAGAACTAAATAATCTTTCAACGTTCTCTCGCCTTTTCGGATGTTAAGAAATGCCCAGAGTGCAAGTGGCATTCCAAGTGTACTCAGCATACCGGAGGGCCAGAAGGGTGTAAGCGCAAATGCAAGCGATGTACCAATTTGGAGAAACTGCCAATTTTCCCCCTTTAATAAATAATCTTTTAGGAGCATATACATCCCAAAAAATGCAACAATCCTCGTGATTGCCTGGCTCAATCCATAAGCAGTCATGGTAGGTAAGAGAGCATAAATCCAAACGATTCCACTATACTCTGTTCCAAAGGCATTTCTAGGTAAGCCATTGATAATTTGTGGGACTACAGCATTCAGTGG
>JAUZPL010000214.1 GCA_030705955.1 Bacillota bacterium
AAATGTACTTTCCCTTAGTCTATTAAAAATACGATCAGGTAAATGGCTTAACCCAACCATTGGGCTGTCCAAATGCAGGTCCGCTGCATGTATAAACGAAACTTTTTTCATCAGCTTTTCCTTTCCAGCTCTTTTTCTTTATTTTAGCATCTCCAAAAAGCGAATGCACGTTCTTATTAGAAAAACTTGGGGTTCACCAAGCCCTTAGGCGAATGCCTTAGTTTTTCTTATGCGTTCAGAATTTATGGATATAAATTCTGATTAGTTAAAAAAAATAAGACTTTACCATTCTGGGCAAAGTCTTTAGTCGGTGAAATTTATTTGTTTTTCGTTAATTGCAGGGCTTTTTTAATATCTTTATAGGAATTTGATTTCCCGTACATTAAAACGCCGCCTTTATAGACACGTGCGCCAAATATCGCCATTATAATTATCGTTGCAACTAGGATAGCTATCCCAATAAGTGTCTCCCAGATAGGGATACTTAACATCCCCACTCGAAGGAACATAATCATTGGCGTAAAGAAAGGAATATAAGATGTTACCGTAATAAATGATGAATCTGGCTTGTTAAGACCAAACATCGCGATCATAAAGCCTGCCACAACAAGCATTGTCATCGGAGTAATCATTTGCTGCACATCCTCAATCCTGCTTACTAATGAACCTAAGAATGCAGCAAGCGTTGCATATAGGAAATAGCCTAGGATAAAGAAAATCACAGCATATAAAATGGTTTCAATAGGGATATTGCCAAAACCCATTTCTTCAAAGAAACCACCTTTTAATGTATTCATATTTTGTTTAAAAGAACTATAGCCAACTGACAGAAAAATGGCAAGTTGTGTTAAACTTAATAAACCAATGCCTAAAATTTTAGCAAACATTTGTCCTATCGGTGAGACACTTGAAATTAATATTTCCATTACTCTGGATGACTTTTCGGTTGCTACTTCCATTGCAATCATATTGGCATACATAACCACTGCAAAATAAATAACAAATAAAAGGACATAAACAAGACCGCGTGCTTGATTTAATTGTTCCTCCGTTTTAGCATTCTTTTCAAGAGCAACCTTATTGAAGGAAACAGGCTCGTAAAGTTTTTGCAGTTGAACTGGTGTAAGATTAATTTGCGATGCAGAGAGCATCGTTTTTAATTGTTGGAGACTAGTTTGGATATCTGAATAGGCTGCAGAATCAGCAATACTCATTGCTTTGTAGGATGCTTCAGGCAATTTTTCCTGATTGAACCTTAATTGTATCAGTCCTTTATAATCACCTTTTTCTACAGCCTTTTCAGCAGCCGGTTCACTTTCATTAAAAGGGACCAGCTGGATATTTTTATTAACCGCTCCCACTTGATTTTTCAATGGTGCAAATAGTTGGCCCGTTTCATCGAGAACAGCAATACGATCTTTACCACCATTTTTATCAAACTTATCCATTATTTTATTAAAATTAGTAAGACCTAAAACGAGAATAAGTGTAATAATTGTAGTGACTATAAAAGACTTTGTTTTTAGTTTTGTTAAATAGGTATGCCATAAAATAATCCAAAATCTATTCAAATGAATCGCCTACTTTCTCGATAAAAATATCATTTAAGGAAGGCTCTTCAAGGGCAAACTTTCTAATAAAACCTATGTTAACAATCTCTTTTAGAACTTGTTCAGCAATTCTTTCTCCTTCAATCTGCAAATGAATTCCTTCAGTTGTTGTTTTTGATTTTAAAACTCCTGGATAGGTTTTTAAAAATTCTAGTGGAAAATCAGCATGGATAACAAGATTTTTTTTACCAAAGGCCCGTTTTATTTCTTTTAGGGATCCGTGAACGACCGTATTACCTTTATGTAAAATACAAAGATGCTCACACATTTCTTCGACATGCTCCATCCGATGGCTTGAAAAAACAATCGTTGAACCATTTTCTTTTAAAGAAAGGACGGCATCCTTCAACAGTTCCACATTAATGGGATCCAGCCCGCTAAAGGGTTCATCAAGAATCAGTAGCTTTGGTTTATGGATTACAGCTGCAATAAATTGGATTTTTTGTTGGTTACCTTTAGAAAGTTCTTCAACTTTTTTATTTTCGTACTCCTGTATTTTAAAACGACTAAGCCATATTCTTAATTCAGCTAATGCTTCCTCTTTCTTCATACCTCTTAATCTGGCTAGATAAACAATTTGATCGCGAACCTTCAGCTTAGGATATAGTCCTCTTTCTTCCGGAAGGTACCCAACCAAATGACTTGCAGAATAATCAATGGGCTTATCATCCCATGTAATCCTTCCATCACTAGCATCAAGTAAGCCAAGTATCATTCGGAAGGTTGTTGTTTTTCCAGCACCGTTAGCACCTAAGAAGCCAAACATTTCTTTCTCAGGAATTACAAGGGATAAATCTTCAACAGCAGTAAACTGCCCAAATCGTTTTGAAACATGTTCTAGTTTTAAAACCATTTTTATTCTCCCCTCAGGTAAAGACGAGTTAAGTTAATTTTAAGCGTTCAATCTTCAAGTTATTTCCACAATTATGCAAAAACAATATTATCATATTTTCTTAGATTTTAGAAATAAAAGGTTCATTTTGCAATTTTAGGAATATAGGAAAGAAAGCTCTTCCTATTAACGGTTAGGAGAGCTTTCTTCTGTAAATAATTCATCCAAAATTTTGATTTTTTCATCTGTGTACGATATAAAACCATCATTATATGATTTAGGATCTTTTGGATTGGCAAAGTGAGTGATCTTTCCTGTAACCGGATGGATAAATTTGCTTGCTGCCCCACAGCCTAATCCAATAATTGTTTGTTGTTCTTCCATGATCATGATGTTATAGATACTTTCCTGATTTGGGAGAGCGTAGCCAACATTTTCAAGATTCCCAAGAATATTTTTTTGCCGGTAAAGATAATATGGCGCATACCCGTGGCTTAAAGTCCATTCTTGGGTAAGGTTCATCATCTTTTCCGCTTCGCTCCGTTCAGCTACTTTATACTTTTCCTTATGCCTCGTCATTTCAGATGCACGCTTAAACGATAAAGTATGAACCGTTAACGATTCTGGCATAAGCTTCTCTGTCTCGGAAAGTGA
>JAUZPL010000215.1 GCA_030705955.1 Bacillota bacterium
GAAGCGGTCCTAAATTAAGTCTGTCTCTGGAAGAGCGGAAGCTGAAGGACGATCATGTATATCAATTTGATGATTTAGAAATCCTCATTCATGAAAAGGATATGGTTGACTTTAACAATACTAAAGTCGATTATATGAAAGATGCCAAGGGAAGAGGTAAATTTCAAATATTAGCCATTTAAAAAAGGCAGAATTTCCAATGGGAATTCTGCCTTTTTGTGGCTAACTTATTTATCAAGTTGTTCAAAAAAATCAATCAAATCATCAAAGTTTTTCGTTATTTTAATTGGCATTTCTTCAGATGAGGGATTTGGGGGATTAGTGAAAAACTCGACAATAAAGTCTCCTTTTTCAAGTTCATCTGATACGGTTGTTGTAAAAAAATACTCTTGGTTTATTTTTTCATTAGAACTGCGCATTAACCTCATCCTTTCAAACCGCCTAGCACTATATTCCCTATTCTAATGTAAATAAGCAGTCCTAAATGACAAGGTTCTGTGAACTTCTTGAACATTTGATGAAATTGAAAAAAGGCTTTAAAAGAACCATTGGTCCTTTTAAAGCCATTTAATTTTTGGTTCGGTTTTATTGAGGATCCGCTTAATATTTGCACGGTGCCGATAGAAAATAAATGAAACAAGTACAAATACAACAATTATAAGCGGAATATCCCATTCACGAATAGAGCCAATCACTACTGCATAAACAATTGCTGAAAGACCCGCAAGCATAGAAGAAAGTGACACATATTTCGTTATGTACAAACCCAAGAAAAAGACCATTAAGACGATTAAAAACATTAGAGGAGTGTAGGCTAGGAGAACACCTCCTGAAGTAGCTACCGCCTTACCACCACGAAATCCAGCAAATATAGGATACGTATGTCCAATAACAGCAAATATTCCCACCAGTAACATATGAATATCAGCTGAAAAAATAACAGGTAAAGAAGCTGCTAACGTTCCTTTTAAAATGTCGGCTATTGTAACAGTAAGACCTGCTTTTACTCCCAAAGTTCGAAAAGTATTGGTCCCTCCAAGATTACCACTGCCGTGTTCACGAATATCTGTTTTATAAAATACTTTTCCTATAATTAAGCCTGAGGGGATTGAACCAAGCAGGTATGCAAGAATCAAGATTACGATAATTTCTGTCATTTAACTATTTCCCTTCTTTTGATGTTCCAGTTTCTTTATTGTACCATGTATTTGTTCAAGTGGAAAAGGGGCGATGCACCTCGACAAAAAGAAATAATTATCTGCAGTATTGTAAAAATAATAAACAAATGCAGTATAGTATGTAAGTTTGTATTATCCAAAATAAAGATTGTTTTTCTATTCTTTTCTTCTAAAAAACACCTTCTCATTTCATTTTATATCCCTTAGGATAGAAATAAGGAGGAGAAAAATTTGGCTAGACTTGAATACTACAAAAAAAACACCCTAACGCGTGCTTGGATCATCGGAGGAGTGGTAATAGCTCTTCTTTTAATCATAACCTCAACCATACTATTGCTTTACCCTTTTGCATCAACAGCCAAAAAAGTATATTTCCATGGAAAAAACCCAATTCTTTTTAATGGACACCAAAAGGGGAATGCTTTGATTAAAGAAAATACTCTCTATGTTCCGCTGTCATTTTTACAAAAAAAAATCGACAGCAGCATTGTTTTCGATGGAAAATCGAATTCCATTATCATTACAACTTCAGATAAAGTTATCCAAATGCAAAGTGAGTCCTTAACTTATTTTGTAAATAAACATCCAGTTAAGCTACAGATGACGCCATTTAAAACCATCAGCGGGCAAATGTTTGTAGCCATAGATCCAATATTGTCTTATTATCCAATTCAATATAAAAAACTTGAAGGCAGTGGGGCAATATGGATTCAAAAGAATGGAGAAAAATATTGGAACGGTCATATTGCCAATAAAAAACAGAATAAAGAATTGCTTCGACTCCGAACACAACCTACCCTAAAATCTCCTTTTACAGCCCAATTGGTAAAAAATGAACCAGTTAAAATCGAAGGAAAAAAGGATCATTATTATTTCGTTAGGGCAGCAAATGGGATAAGCGGTTATATCAATAAGGATTTTGTCAGAAGGGGTAATCAAGTAGTCATCCAAATTTCCAGAAAAATCCAGCATTTAAAAACAGCTAAATTAAAAGGCCCCGTCCAGTTAACATGGGAAGCAGTCTATACGAAAAATCCTGACATATCCCAAATACCCAAATTGACAGGGGTAAACGTAGTATCTCCTACCTGGTTTTCTCTATCGGGCAGTGATGGATCTATTAAAAACTTAGCATCATTGGGGTATAGTAAATGGGCAAAATCAAAGGGCTATCAAGTTTGGGGTGTTTTTTCTAATAGTTTTAACGCCACCCTTACCCATGAAGCATTGAAAGATTTTCAAACAAGACAAAAATTGATCACAGAGCTGCTTCATTACAGTCAAATGTATCAACTTCAAGGGATGAATTTTGATATTGAAAACGTTAATGGTGAAGATGGTCCATTGGTTACTCAATTTATGCGTGAGGCTGCACCTTATTTGCATGATGCCGGATTAGTTGTCACGATGGATATTACCTTTGCTGTAGATTCTAGCAATTGGTCTTCCTTCTATGAAAGAGGAAAGTTAGCAAAAATCTCCGATTATCTTATGATTATGGCCTATGACGAACACTGGGGATCATCACAAATTGCAGGAAGTGTGGCAAGTTTCCCTTGGGTTGAAAAGAATTTACAAAAACTGCTTCTTGAAGTACCAAATGATCGATTAATTTTAGGTGTTCCTTTGTATACTAGGCTTTGGAAGGAACAAATGAACCCAGATGGCACACAAACAGTTTCCTCAAAAGCACTTTCAATGGATAAAGCCAAGGCTTGGATTGAGGAAAAAGGCTTAAAGCCAACCTATGATCCTGAAAGTGGTCAAAATTATGCGGAATATTACGATTCAACCGAAAATGCTACCTATAAAATTTGGTTAGAAGAACTGACATCATTAAAAAAACGTTCAGATTTAGCGTCAAAATATCATTTAGCAGGGATTGC
>JAUZPL010000216.1 GCA_030705955.1 Bacillota bacterium
AGGTGCATTAATAGGGGCTCTAAATCTTAGTTGGAAGTGGATCCTTTTCATTACAGGTATATTCCTACTTACTGAAAAATGGTTTTGGGTATTTGTTTTCAACAAAGAATCTTGCTATTTTCTTCACAATTTTAAATTATAATAAACAAAAAGAATGCTATTATTAATTGAGAGTAATTATCAATATTAACTAATTTAAAAATGCTAGAAGAATATTTTCACAAAAGTGATGGTAGAAGGGGAGAACTATCATGTTCAATTGGATTATTGGGATCGTTATTTTTGCTGCTGCAGGCTGGATGTTTTATAAACATATCCAAAAATCAAAACAAGGGAAATGCCCTTCTTGTTCATCTGATTGTTCCTGTGAGGATGGTAATTGTCAATGTCATTAAAAAAAGTCGTTTCCAAATGGAACGACTTTTTTTAATGTTTAAGGCATGATACTAATGCCGTTAGGAGTTTTTCCAACCTTAATAGTTTTAATTACTTTGTTCTCTGAATTATCAATAACGCTAACTGTATTATCAAACATGTTGGTTACATAGGTATACTTATTATCTGAGCTTGTTACCACTCCATGGGAACCCTTTCCTGTTTCGATGGTTTCTGTAATTTGTTTTGATTTTAAATCAACTTTTGTTAAGGAGTGTGAGGGGCTTTGTTCCGATCCTTGGTTAGCGATATAAGCGTATTTATTGTCTGGTTGAACGTAGACTTGGGCAGGACCCACGCCAACGTCTATCTTAACAATTTTCTCTGTGGCTAGATCGACAATCGCAAGAGCGTTTTCTTTATTTAAGGTAGCAACTAATGTTTTTCCATCAGAAGTTATTCCCGTTGTAACAGGTGTTTCACCAACGTGAATCTTTTTCTCTTCATTAAAGGTGTTAAGATTAATGACGCTGACACTATCTTCCCCCATATTTGCTACATAGGCAAATTGGCTATCATCTGAGATTCTGAAACCATGCGGCCCCTTACCGGTTGAAATAGTTTTTATGATAGAGAACTTATTTATATCAATAACTAATATATCGTTATCTTCATTATTTGTTACTACGGCATATTTTCCATTTTTCGTAAAAACAATGTGGGCAGGATGGTTTCCCACTTCCACTTCTTTAATCAGTTTATTGGTTAAGGGATTAAAGAATATAGCCTTACCCTTCATATCCATTGTGGAATGTTCATCTCCATGCATCGACATATTAGGCATAACGGTTGCCCCGACTACTTTTCCATTAGGGGAAACTTGGATATTATGAACGGCCCCATCTATTTTGAAAGTAGCCACTACCTTTAGATTTTTAACATTTATTTTTGAAATGCTACCACCTTCATTCGCTGTAAAAATAAAACGATCTCCAGCTTTTGTAGTTGATACATTCCTATTCTCATTCTTCATCTTTTCGTGGGTATTATGTTTCTTTGTATTTCCACATCCAGCTAGAAATAATGAAACCAGCAAAACAGAAGTAAAAAATAAAACTAAATATTTATTCATTACTAGTAACCTCCAAATCGTTAAAATGAACTTTAGTCAACGTTATTACGTAGTTTATATGATAAATGTGCAGAAAATATGGATTTCACCATTATTTCAGTTAGGCTATGACTTTTTTTTGACATTTATAAAAGTGCACAATTTCTGGATATTTTTTTGTTAGGGTTTATTTATATGAAGGAGTTATTAATAAAAAGACTTAATACGAGGTGAAAGAAATGAAAAAAGTTGCAGTAATATCGGTACTGTCTATAAGTTTATTGCTTAGTGCATGTAGCAGTTCATCTGATGAAGGAAAACTTTCTCCAGTAGAAAGCGGGAAAAAAATTGCAGATATACATGGGGTTGGTGTTGCTAATGATGGAATTACATACGTTGCAACACATGAGGGCCTATTCGCAACGAAAGATGTGGGGAACACTTGGAATAAAGTAGGATCAGTAAGCGATGATTTAATGGGATTTAATATGAGGGCAGATGGGACAATGCTGACAAGCGGCCACCCTGGAAATAATTCCAAATACCCGAATCCAATGGGTGTTTTAGTAAGTAAGGATAAAGGAATGACTTGGAAAGAGGTTGAATATGTGGGGAAAATTGATTTCCATGTTCTTACTACATATCACCAGGATCCAAATATTATTTTTGGACTCAATCAAATGGGCACTGGCCAGTATGGAGCTGGAATTTATAAGAGCATGGATGGCGGGAAAAAGTGGAGTAAAGTTGAACCAAAGGGACTGCCAAATGATCTCATGAAGGTTTATTCTTTATTGATACTTCCTGACAACAAAGATACTCTTTTAGCAGGAACCGAAGCTGGTTTGATGATTTCGAAAGACAGCGGAGCAAATTGGGAGATGTATGATGATACTCGATTGGTTACCGCGATGACGGTAATGCCAAATGGAAAGGACATTATTGGTTATTCGATGAGTAATCAAGTGTCAGGAGTCATGATCACTAAGGATTCTGGGCAATCATGGACTAGTATTGGTCTCGATTTGGGGCAAGATGCTGGTTCAGCTATTTCGGTCAATCAAAAGGATGAAAAGCAAATAGCCGTTTCCACATTTAGTACATCCCTTTATGAAACCAAAGATGGTGGGCAAAATTGGGATCAAATTATTACATCAGGTAAAATGAAATAATAAAAGCAGGAGCCTTTTCACTATTAGAAAGGGCTCTTTTTATATCTAGATATCTATAATTGCTTGTCAAAATAATTCATTTTTTAAATGGAGATTCTTTGCAGATAGAAAAAAGACATAAATTGTACAAGAAAAACTCAAGGTTTCTGCACACTTTTTTTTTAACCTATAAATAGGTAAAATACAAAATTTACTTTTAACATTTTGGGAATGAGGTGAATGTCTTGAAGGGGAAATATTTATTAGTAATTGCACTTATTCTTGTTTTATCTGGTGGAAGAATAGCAATGGCACATGGTGGAGGAATGCAGCATGCACCATCTACATCACATTTAAAGAGTAGCGACAAAT
>JAUZPL010000217.1 GCA_030705955.1 Bacillota bacterium
CTTTCAAAAAAAGTAATGATACCCATGCATAGTGCAACAGCGCCGAATAGAATCGGCATAAAAACGAGGGAAATGGCGAAAAATATCCATCCAAATACGGTATAGATCAATCCCTTTTTTTTGTTTGAATCAGTTGATTTGTCTGTTGCCTTAGCGACACCACAATTATGGCAAATAAAAGTATTGCCCCCGTCAAACAGTTCGTTTTGAGTATTATACATTTTACCCACTCCTATTTTATCAAAATTTTATATTTTCATTTCAAGTGACCTATAAGTTTGCAAGAGTTCTAAGTCAAGATCCCCCCATTTCCAACGTAATTAACAAAAGAATAAACACTATATGTGAATTAGTATTTAAAGTAAACTGAATATTTTGATAATTACAATAATTTTAACAGATTTTTGGTAAAAATCAAGTGAAAAGTATTTGTTTGATAAATATTTTTTCGTGTTCAAAACGATTTCAAAAGTAGTTAAATATGAAATGGTTTTATTTATTTTCTAATCATTTGAAATTTATTTAAGCATATTATGAAATAGGTGGATCATAAGGCCATTCACCATTTCATTAATCCTTTCAACTTTTGGGTGTTGGCATTTTCCATCACCCCTTTTTATTGATCCATTTCAGGAAGAATGGATCAAAGTGAGGGAATAGGTAGGGAATTTCCATGTTTTCTTTGCTTTTTCATAAATTTAATGGGAGGGGTAAAGATGTTTTATGCTCGCTTAGTACATTATAAATTGGGGAAGGGGCAAAGAATGGTTGCGGAGAGAATGACGAAAGATATGGATGGAATTAGTAGAAACTTAAATGGATTCAGGGGAAATGTATATTTTTTTGATGATTCAAATGGGGAATACAGGGCTTTAAATTACTGGGATACAAAAAAGGACGCAGAACAGGCACATAAGGTATTATTTCCTAAAATTGAGAATCGACTTCAACAACTTACAAATGAGAAACCCAGCTATAAATTTTTTGAAGTTTATGACCCATTTTAAAACGGAATCTAATTTATATACCGAAGCGATTACTTTTCATAGTGATTGCTTTTATTGTTAATGGGGACAAGCTTTAGCATGTTTGTTGGATTGTAAAAAAAATACTAGAGCGGAGAAAGAAAAAGTTATTTTTGGGTATAAGAAGGTAATTGCTACAAATGGGGAGTAAGTATAAATTTCAAACAAATAACCAAAAGAACTTACTTGAAAGGTTTATAAAAGGAATTTCATGAACCCACGATTTAACACACGTATGTGTGGGTTCATTTTTTCTTTTTTTAATCCATTAGTCAAAGCGATTGTTTGATTAAGGGGATAATGTTTTATTTCTAACGAGATATTACTATGGCTAAAAGCTTAATTTCTAGCTCGATATAAACGAAGTGGACGGCCGACTGTTCCATATTGTTGTTCTTCGATCAGATCTTGTTCTTCCACCAAATAGGAAAGGTAGGTCCTAGTGGTTGAGAGACTTACACCTGCTAATTTTGCGATTTGATCAGCTCTTAAAGGATTAGCTGCAACGGTAAGACATTTTTTTATTTTTTCTAGAGTCCTTAAATCAATCCCTTTTTGAGTTTGAGGATGGGCGGTTGATTCTGATATTCGTAGTTTTTTAAAATTTTCAATCGTACCTTGGTCAAGCTCAATAGAATGAGAAAGGCGGAATTTAAATTTCAAATACTTATTCAGTGAGTATTGTAGCTGGTTTAGGTCAAAAGGCTTTATTAAGTAATCGATAATTCCGAATCTAAATCCATCTTCAACCACTTCGAGTTCTTTTGCAGCAGTAATTAAAATGACATCACAATGTCTATTTTGTAACCGAATGGTTCGTAACAACTCGATTCCGGAATGATCTGGCATGTAAACATCTAAAAGCAGTAAATCAGGATCCACCTTTTCTATCATTTTCATTGCTTCTTCATAGCTATGAGCGGTTCCAACTAACTGGTAACCTTTTTGAGTAGAAATAAATTTTCCATGAAGCTTTGCAATCATAAAATCATCATCGATAACCAACACACGTAATAATGGTTTATTCAAGTTCCTACCCCTCCATTTTTGGCAAACTTACCTGCAAGGTTGCTCCTTCTGCCGAAGAATAGATTTCAATACTACCTTTTAATCTTGAAACCAATCGGGAAACTAATGCTAAGCCAAATCCCCTATCTTTTCCCTTTGTTGTACCGCCATCTGCAAAAATTTGGTTACCCAATTTAGGGTCAATCCCTGGACCGTTATCAATCACTTGTATGGTAAGTAGGTCCTGTTTTTCTTTTATATCAACTGAAATGGTAGCAGGAAGCGGATTTTCTTTCATTGTACTTATTGCATCCATAGCATTTTCTATGGCATTACCAAGAATGGTAACGACTGTTTCTCGATGTGGACAAAGCTCTGAGACAGTGGAGTCATTAGAAATGGTGAGTTGGATGCCAAGTTCTTTTGCCCGGTGCATTTTTCCAATAAGAACACCAACAATTGCAGGGTCACGGACTCGAGCAAGGAAAAAATTCAGCACATTTTGTTGTTCACTATAAACATCTTCAATAATGTCTTTAACAAGTTCATATTCC
>JAUZPL010000218.1 GCA_030705955.1 Bacillota bacterium
AAAAAAATCATTGAAAATAAAACAATTAGGATCAACAGTAAACGTTACAGGCTTGAAGTGAAGGAAATGGTCATTTATACAACACTTTCCATTCAATTAGAAATACGTTTTGAGAATCGGTCCTAAGATTTTTAGGACCGATTCTTTAAATGCTTTATTCCTCACAAACCTTTTCCATTTCAGTAATAACAGCCTGAACTTGGTCCCAAGAATAAATAGATGCACCGGCTGCAAGAGGATGTCCGCCACCATTATACAATTTAGCAACACCATTAATTACTGGGCCTTTTGAGCGAAGTCGTACTCGAATCTGGTCATTTTCTTCAATGAAAAAGACCCATGCCTTAATTCCTTTCACATTACCTAAAGTGCCGACAAGTAAAGATGCTTCAGAAGGAATGGCACCATATTCATCCAAAAGCTGCTTCGAAAGAATCATTGAAGCTACACCACTGGGCCTAAGCTCGAAATTTTGTAAAATATGTCCACTCAGCTTTACAATATTGGATTCTAATTCATACATTTTGTCATAAAGTTCTGTCCGTGAAAAATCGTAATGAATTAATTCACCTGCATATGCAAATGTCTTATCTGTTGTGCTCGGAAAAAGAAATCTTCCTGTATCACCAACAATTCCCGCATATAAAAGCCGTGCTGCTTCATCGCTTATTTTAAGACCAAATTCCTTTCCAAATAAATAAAATTCATAAATCATCTCACTGACTGAGCTAGCTGTAGTATCAACCCAAAGCAAATCACCATATGGGTCTTCATTTGGATGGTGGTCTATTTTTATCAGTTTATCTCCCATTGAAAACCTATTATCACAAATTCTTTCTGCATTTGCTGTATCACAGACAATCACAAGAGCCCCTTCGTAGACCTCATCTGCAATTTGGTCAAGACGGCGCAAAAAATGAAGAGATGGGTCTTCTTTTCCAACTGCATATACCCTTTTTTCCGGATAAGAAGCTTTTAATATTTCCACTAATCCGCCTTGAGAACCATATGCATCAGGATCAGGACGAACATGTCGATGAACAATAATCGTTTCATAACTTTTAATTGCTGCTAAAATTTCCTCTTTCATACAAAGACTCCTTTTGTTGTTCATTTGCTTTATATAGCATTTTTCCCTATTTCGATATACAATATAGGAAGATTGTCGAATAATGGAGGATCTGAAAATGCCTGTGCTAGTTCTTTTAATTGTTATATTACTTGCTATCTATGTATTTTATAAAACTAAGTATATACGAAGCAAACGTTATGTTGAAAGGAAATGGCTTTCTGCCAAATCCAGAATAGCTCTAGGTCTTATTGTTTTCTTATTTGGTATCAACCAGCTATTCTTATTTCATTCAATTATTACTTATTTAATCTCTGCCATCTTTATTATTTTTGGTGGTTTAAGTGCCTTTACTGGATTAAAGATGTACAAACATTACCTGCCATTTGCTATCAAGGAAGCTGAAGCAGAGAGTCTGGAAAATAACCAATAGAATGTAAGCCGCTTCGTTTCTACGAAGCGGCTTTTTTATTTGTCCCATCTTGGAATTTTCTTGCATTTCATCTTAATGTCGATCAATAAGCTGACACATCATCATTGCTTTGCCGACAAGGATTCCGTTGTTAAAAACTTCAACGTCTACCTTACCAAACTTTCGCCCTACTTCAAGCACCTTTGGATAAATGTCTAAAATACTATCCATTTGAACAGGCTTTAAAAAATAAATAGTCATATTTTCAACTACAAGATCACCTTTTTTGTAGCTCCTTAAAACCCGGCTTGCAGCTTCCGAAACAATTGTAGTAAATACACCGTAAGAAATGGTTCCAAGATGGTTTGTCATCTGTGGGGTAACCTCACAAGAGTATACATCTTCCACTTTTGTTTTCCCACGGATAAGAACCAACTGGTTAGTGACAATATCATCCAGAGTCTCACCAACCTGTGGCTGGCGCTGATTCATTTGTAAAGCCTTCAAGACATCCTGCCTGCTTATAATCCCCTCAAGGCGATTTGAATCATCTGCTACAGGTATAAGTTCAATTCCTTCCCAGACCATCATATGTGCTGCTGCGGCAACGCTTGTTTTTCCGCTAACAGTAAGCGGGGTTTTTGTCATAATTTTATCAATTTGGGTTTCCTTTTCATGTCCAACGACATCCTTAGCTGTTACAATCCCCTGAATTTTCATATTTTGATCAACAACAGGGTACCGACTATGTGAAGTTTCTGAATTGTACGCCTTCCACTTTAAAATTTTATCGGTTGTTTTTAAATAAAATATGTCAGATAACGGCGTTAGAATATCTTCTACCAAAATAATTTCCTTTTTAATTAATTGATCATATATGGCACGATTTATCATGGTTGCAACTGTAAACGTATCATAGCTAGTTGAAATGACTGGCATTTGGAGTTTATCTGCTAGCCTTTTCACTTCAT
>JAUZPL010000219.1 GCA_030705955.1 Bacillota bacterium
AGTTATGGATAGCCGGAAATAACCCCCCGCTGCAGGAAAACTCTTCAAATTAGAAAAAGAGGTTCATTGCTAAACATTATAAAGATTTGTAAATTAGCTTCACAATAATTCAGTGTAAGTGCGTGCATCGTGGTTTCACGCGAAAAATATTATGGTTAAAAGTTTTATGCTGTGAAAACCCCGATGGAAAGTAAATCCAAACGTTGTATGCAACCTTTTATGAAACATATTCTAACTGCAATACTTGTTATATTGTGTACCAATTTTTCAAGCAGCAACAACTTGATCGCACAACAACTTTCTTCAAACATGACAACTGAAAAGATTGACACAGCAATAACGAAATCTTATCCGGTCACTGCCAAGCCGGGCATTTTTGAAACAGCCTATTTTGAAGGCACAGAAGTGAAGGTGAACGACACTGTTCGCTTAATATTTTATCCTGTTGACATCGGCAAGATTAATCTTGAAACTGGAAAGGTTGTTGCGTGCGACCCGGCAATGACGTATCAGCAAGAACCATTCATAACTCAATTTCCTACCGGACGATTTCCTGTTCAATTAGCAATTGCAAAAGTCAATGGTAACGAAAATGAATTAGTGGGCTTTAGCAGAATTTTGTTTTCGGAAGAGCCGGTTGTGAAGTGGGAATTTGCACTAAAGAAAGGACAGGAACCGATTTCTATTTTTGGTAAAACTATGTATTACTATCCGGTTGACGGCGGACTTGGACAGTTTATGGATGAAAGCTCATTCAATAAACTTGAAAAGTTAGATGAACATTCAAATTCGCAAGTACTTGACACCCTTTTTGCAGAATTGGATAAGCATACCGGCAGGTCTTGGCAGTTTGCAAATACCAGCTATAAGAATATCAACATGGTAGCTTTTACATCAGGGTTTGGCGACGGACGTTATTCAACCTATGTTGGCTATGACAAAGATGGAAAGCCATGCAGACTACTGACTGATTTTGGGTTGGTAGAATGGTTGGAACAGTAAGGTTGCATGCACCTGGATTTGCTGGCTGAACCGCCTTCTCAGCTGTGTTTTCATTTCCATCCTAAATAAGGCTAACAGTTATGGATAGCCGGAAATGAAACCCCGCTGCAGGAAAATTCTACAAATGAGAAAGAGGCTTCTTTCCTAACCGTTATAAAGATTTGTAAATTAGCTTTACAATAATTCAGTGTTAATGCGTCATCGTGGTTTCACGGGAAAAATATTATGGTTAAAAGTGTATGGGGTGAAAACCCCGCTGGGAAAGTGAAATAAAAAAATACTTTTATCGGGCTATCTCGTGCAATGTTTAAATAATTAGGGAGCGCAACTAACGGCTATGAGCACACTAAGTGTAGCGGGGTGAGAAGGATATAAAATGTATATATTTGAGTCTCTAATTGCAGAACTAATGGTAGAGTTTAAAAATCACCCCTTATTTAAACTGAAAGATTTTAATAGAAAATTATTGGAATTTATTTAAACATTAAACTTATTTGAAAATGGAAATAGATAAGCTTGCAAATATATTAGGAGCCAACACAGTTGAAAAAGCATATGATGACGCAGCATCGCAGCCAATGAAAGAAGTTGGCAAAACTGCAACTGACATAGTGAAAACTTTAAGACTTTTCACAGCACCATTTCAATTGGCAGCTGCATTTCAAGACAGACTTGAAAAATACTTAAACAAGGTTAGAGATAATGTTCCCAAAGAAAAACAAATAGAATGTCATCCAATCATTGCGGGACCAGTTATTGACCGCTTAAAATATTTGGACGATGAAAATAAACTTACCGCACTTTTCTTAAACCTCTTAGAAAGAGCGATAAATGTTGATCGAGTAAATGAAGCTCATCCAGCTTTTATACATATAATTGACCAGCTTTCGCCTGACGAAGCTTATATTTTATTTATTCTTAGGGATAGTGAAATTGAAATCGTTGACACTCTAGACCTTGACAAAGAGAATAATAAATTTATAAATCTTAAAGTCATACAAGGCGGATTCCCCGAGGATAAATTAATAGCTCCAGATAATTTTGAAATATACTATTCACACCTTGAAAGCCTCAATTTAATACAATGGCCTGTGACAAAGCAAGATCCTATTTGGAATGAAGATGGTTCCATACAATTAGGAATTAAACGATATAGTAAAATCGAAGCAACAAGTTGGGGTAAAATATTTATCAAAGCATGCATACCAGAAAAGGGATTTGACCTTTAAACTTCAGCCTCCGTGTGTGTTCCCTCCGGCTGTCCTTAACGTCTCAGCGGGGTTTTTCATTTCCATTCTAAATAAGGCTAACAGTTATGGATAGCCGGAAATGAAACCCCGCTGCAGGAAAATTCTTCAAATTGAAAAAAAGG
>JAUZPL010000022.1 GCA_030705955.1 Bacillota bacterium
ATTAATCATTACATGGTTTACTATAACAATTACCGCTATCAGTGGAATTTAAAAAAGATGACCCCTAATCAATATAGGAATCATCTTTTAGCTGCTTAATCTCTTTTTTTATAGTGTCCTTGACATGGGTGCCACTTTAAAGAATCCACTTTTGATATTGTGGATTCTTTATTTATATTATAGAATTTTCCATTTTAGTGATTTATTTCACAGTAGAGTTTATAGAAACCAACTATAATTTCCCTATATTTAAATATAAATTAGGCTATTTATCCTATACTCGGGAGCTGGTACTTATGCTAAAAAATTCTTCCGACGTCCTTGAAAGTAAAATTGAAAGGCTAAGAAAAGAATTAATGGTAATTGCTAATAATGAGGGTCTTTGTTGTGAGGAGACTATTTTAATCAGCCAAAGACTTGATAACTACATCGCAAAATACCAAGCTATCAAAAAAGAAAAAATAAAATTATTTTGTTAAATAACTTTTGCAATTACTACTCCGACAAATTGCAGATGCCATGCCATGTCTCATATTTATATCCTTGGTTTATAGTTTTCTGGTAGTTTATGACTTTTGTTTACTAGAACATGGGTACTATCAGGTTCGGCAACTACCTGTAAAGCATCCGATGAAGTTGTTTTATCAGTGGTCTTATTTTCTACCGTTTTTGTTTTTTGCTGATTATTGCTTTGCTCACTACATAATCATAAGGCTTTTTATTGGGTAATTCTACTAAAAACCCGGTAATTTATTATCATTTAATCATTTTAAAAAGTGGGAATTATTTATATTTGTTAAGGAAATATTAAGTTTTCTTTTATAATATTATCTCAAAGGTATACCCCCTTTTATAATAAAATGGGACCCTGCAAGTTAAGAGCAGGGTCCACTTTTTTGTAATTGATAAATTAAGTATAAAGGGGTTTTTATTTAAACCAACCCTTTTCCTTTGATAGGGTAATAGCTTCAATTCGATTCGTAACCTCAAGCTTATCCAAAATAGTCGAAATATAATTACGAACAGTTCCTATCGTTATACATAAAAGAGTAGCAATTTCCTTTGTGTTTTTTCCCTCAGCAATTAATTGTAATACCTCCATCTCCCGTTCGGTTAGTGGGTTTTCTTCACTATAAACATCATCCATTAATTCAGGAGCAAAAATCCGCCTCCCAGACATTATGTTACGAATAGAATTTGCTAATTCATCACTCGGACTGTCTTTTAACAAATAACCTTTCACTCCAGCCTTTAATGCCCTTTGAAAATATCCAGAACGAGCAAATGTTGTTAAAATAATAACTTTACAATTAGATGACTTAAGATTTTCAGCAGCTTCTAACCCGCTTTTTCCAGGCATTTCAATGTCCATAATACAAACATCAGGCTGAAATTGTTGGACTAATTTTATGGCTTCTTCCCCATTACTAGCCTGACCAACCACTTCCATATCCTCTTCAAGATTAAGGAGTGAACCTAATGCTCCCAAAAGCATGCGTTGATCCTCGGCAATGACTATTCGAATCATTTTAGTTCCTCCTTCTCGGTAATCCGTACTATATTCGGAACTTTTATCATTAAAGTTGTTCCATCTTTAATGATGATATCTAAACTACCATTCACAAACTCTAAGCGTTCGCGCATTCCCATCAGGCCACTCCCTTTTGTAAAATCTTCTCCTTTGATCGTTTTCTTCCCATCATCACGAACCATTAAAATACTTTCATCCTCGGTCTGTTCAAGCGAGATATAGCATGTATGTGCTTCACTATGCTTCACAATATTAGTTACTGCCTCTTTTAAACACATACTTAAAATATTTTCTGTAAGGAGTGAAACATTGGATAGGGTAAAGTCCTGTTCTGCAACTAATTTTATTTGTGCTGCCTTTAAAATTTGCTTAATACGGACCCATTCATCCTTCAATCGAATTCCGCGCATATTTGCAACCATTTTTCTTACTTCATTTAAAGCAGTTCTAGCTGTTTGCTGTACATCCAGTAACTCTTCTTTTGCCTGTTCTGGGTCATTATAGATTAACTTCCTCGCCAAGTCGCTTTTTAATCCAATAAGGGATAGTTTTTGCCCTAAAGTGTCATGGAGATCCCGTGCAATCCTTTGCCGCTCTTCAAGTTTAACCAGCTCTGATATACGTTTATTGGCATCTTCTAATTTTTCTTCAAGTTGTCCCCTCTCCTTTCTATACCGAAGGCTAAAGGGTAAAAGAATTACACTTATTAAAATAATCAATACAAAAGGAAGCTGTTTCAAAAATAATTCTTGTTGTTGAACAATTTCTATGTTAATGACTACTGCAGACCCAACTAAATGGATGAAATATAAGGTTAAAAAAGGAATTCGGTCTTTTATATTGCCAATAAAATAGGCTAGAAAAAAAGCAAAATAGACATAGTTAAAAAGGATTATTGTTAAAAAGGAAAGACTAATTAAAATACATGTCCATACATATACTGGCCATCCTTTTGAAATAAAAGCAAAACGATAGAAAATAAAGAACAAAATAGTAATGGTTATTCCAATAAAAATTTTAACTGTGGAAGTAGTTTGAAAAATAAAATAAAACGGTAAAATACTGAGAACCGTCCATATATAAGGGGAAATTCCTGTGCTTTTAAGAATGGTACGATACTTTTTTAACATAGATACCCCCATCTAATTCCAACTTTTTCATCCTAAGTGTACCATAACATTACCTTAATACTAAAAATCCCTCTTATCATAGGAAGCATAAGAGGAGATTTCTTTAATTTTCTATTTTTATTTTAACAGGGGCATATTTCTTCCTCCACCCCTTTATCTCATAGAAACTAACAAAGTTTTCTTTTTCCTCATCCCATAAACGAAACTTAAGTGAACGTAAACTTGTTGATAAAGTAATTTTTGGGACACTATGCAATGGTAATGTTTGATCATGTGCCTTTTCAAGTCTATAGTTTGGAACTCTTGGATTTAAGTGATGTACGTGGTGAAAGCCAATATTTCCTGTGAGCCATTGTAAGACCCTTGGTAGCTTATAGAAAGAACTACCCTCAACGGCTGCCTTTACATATTCCCAATCTCGGTCGCCTTCATAATAGGAATTTTCAAAAGTATGCTGTACGTAAAATAGCCAAATACCAAGAGAACCAGAAATTAAGAAGATTGGAGCTTGAACGAGTAAGAAATTTTCCCAACCAATTAATAATGAAAGTACAACTGCGAAAAATAAAATTAATATATTCGTTAAATATGTGTTATTGCGTTCTTTACGCTTTGCACCTTTATGATTAAATCGATTTTTTAAAAGAAAAACATAAATGGGACCTAATCCAAACATAACAAATGGATTTCGGTATAGGCGATACGCAATTTTAAGCCAGGTAGAAGCTTTAATGTATTCCTCAACAGTTAGTACCCATATATCACCTACTCCACGTTTATCAAGGTTTCCGCTTGTAGCATGATGTATGGCATGATCATGTCCCCATTGGTCAAAAGGAAACAGTGTCAAAACGCCAGTAAGAGTACCAATTATTCTATTTACTTTTCGATTTTTAAAGAAAGAATAATGGGTGCAATCATGGAAAATGATAAAGGTTCTGATTAAGAATCCAGCTGCGATTACCGCAAAAACAAGAGTTAATCCATAAGAAATTGACAAGCATTTGTAAGCTAAATACCACGAGAACAAAAATGGACCAATTGTATTCAATATCTGCCATATGCTTTCTTTTACTGTGGAATTTTCAAAAGGGGCAACCTGCTTTTTTAAATTTTTCATATTTTGTTGAATATTCATTTTGTGTTTTCCCCTCCACTATGTTGTTAATTTAAATTATAAATAAATAAATAATAAGCTTGAAGTAGTATGTGTCATGTTAAGACTATGATGAATGTCATATAAACCTTTTGTTAGTTTGGCAATTAAGTCAAAATATAATCTTTAATTTTTCCTTTTTATCCAACACTTTATTTCAACTAGAAGAATAAAATTAAAACGAAGGGAGTGTGATTTTTTCGTGGACAGTTCCAGTAGTAGGTTTAGGGAAGTAAATATTTTATTTGGAGTTCATGGTATTCATTATTCCTCAGCTGGAAGCTTCTACGGAAAATACTGCTTCCGTTTATGAATAATGTTATTATGACTCCCAATACTTTGGGAGGTGTCAATATGATGATGTTCAATACTCCAAAAAGAATTGGTGTAAAACAACTAAAATTAGATGGAATCCATGGATTTGATATTGAATTAAATAATGAGGATAGGAAAAGAATTGACCGCCTTGTTGATAGCTATGAAAAAAGCATTTTAATCCACTTGGATGAAGAATACTTCCGAAAAACATCTTGGTCAGATCGGCTAGCAGATAGGATTTCTTCATTTGGGGGAAGTTGGAAATTTATTTTATCATTTGGATTTTTTCTTTGTTTTTGGATGGTATGGAATTCGCTTACCTTTACTCAGCATTTTGATAAAAGGCCATTCATTCTGCTCAATTTAATCTTATCCTTTATAGCTGCTTTTCAGGCTCCAATCATCATGATGAGTCAAAACCGTCAAGCAGCTCGTGATAAACATGAATCAATCATTGATTTTGCCATTAACTATAAGGCAGAACAAGAAATTGATGATTTACAAAGCCATCTTCATATTATTGAAAATGAATTAAATTCGATAAAATTGCTTTTACAAAGAGAGGAAATTAAAAAATGACTTCTATTTGTTACCCGTTTTAGCTAGTTAGCTTAAACGGGTTTTTAATTTTATTGTAGTAAAGGCTGGAAGTTTGGGGAAATTAAGTTATATTTCAAAGTTATTGGAGGGAATGGCAATGGAACAAGCTGTTTTAACAGGACACCATATGGTAAATGGAATAAATGTTTACTATGAATTTCATCGGAACCAAAACAACAAAACAGTTGTTTTATTGCATGGATTTCTTTCTTCTACTTTTACATTCCGCCATTTAATTCCGCTACTTTCCCGTGATTATCAAGTACTTTCTGTGGACTTACCTCCATTTGGAAAGAGTGAAAAATCAAGACACTTCAATTACTCATATAAAAATATGGCACAAACAGTTATTCAGCTTATTGATTCCTTTGGAATTAAAGCACCCGTTTTTATTGGACATTCCATGGGTGGACAGGTAGTTCTTAATATTCTTCATCTCATGCCTGATATAGCTGAAAAAGTTGTACTTCTATCAAGTTCTTCCTATCTTAAACGGTCAAAGTGGCAATTTAGGTTATTTAGCTATTTCCCTTTTTCTTCGTATTTTGTAAGGCGATGGCTTGAGAAAACAGGAATTATAAAAAATCTTCAGCAATCCATTTATAATCATTCTTTAATTAATAATGAGATGATTGATGGGTATTTACAGCCTTTTTTACAAAATAAAATTTTCGCAGCATTAACGAGAATGATTCGTGATTGGGAAGGCGATCTTCCATCAAAAGTATTAAACCAAATTAATACAAATTGCCTGTTAATTTGGGGAGATCACGATCAATCCCAACCACTTTTTGTCGGAGAACGCCTTAAAAATGATCTTATGAATTCCAAACTTATTATCCTTGAAGAAACCGGTCACGCTTTACCTGAGGAGCGACCTCATGAACTATATCAATACATCAAAGATTTTTTAAATATTTAACCAATGAGGTAATAATAGACAAGAAAAGCAACAAATTTATTTAGAAAACAGTTAACTACAAAAGTTTAGTAATGTTATAATTTTTAACATTACTAGACTTTTGCTGCAATTTTAGGTGGTGAACAAAAAAGGAGAGTTTTTGTAAAACCACGCTGAAAGCTTTTTGGAATCCTAGTTCTATCATAGGGTTTTCTTTTCCATAAATAAAAAAAGAATTCCGGGCCAACCAAACGTGGCCAGGGATTCTTTTTTTATACAAGCATTTGAAATAAAGTGCTGTCCTTATTAACCTCCATGTAGAAAAATCCTTTTGCTTTGATCCTTTCCATTAGCGGTTCATAATCTTCTCTATCCTTTAATTCAATTCCGACTAGAGCTGGCCCCCTCTCCTTATTATTTTTCTTTGTATATTCAAATCTATTAATATCATCATTTGGCCCAAGCACGTCATCTAAAAATTCCCTTAGCGCCCCGGGACGCTGTGGAAATTGAATAATAAAATAATGTTGAAGGCCTTCATAAATCATAGATCGCTCTTTAATTTCCTGCATTCGGCCAATATCATTATTTCCACCACTCACAATACAAACAACTGTTTTCCCTTTAATTTCTTCTGCATACATATCAAGGGCTGCAATTGAAAGTGCACCTGTTGGTTCAACAACAATTGCATTTTCATTATATAAGGAAAGGAGCGTTGAACAAACCTTTCCTTCTGGTATAACCACTATATCATCTAAAATTTCTTTGCAAATTTGATAAGTCATAGATCCAACTGTTTTTACAGCAGCACCATCTACAAAAGAATCTATTTCAGCTAATGAGGTTACTTTACCTCTAAGCATGGATTCCTTCATTCCAGAAGCACCAAGCGGTTCAACACCAATTAATTTTGTTTCTGATGAAAAACTTCTAAAGTAGGTGCCTACACCAGACATTAGACCACCCCCTCCTATTGCTCCAAAGAGGTAATCAATTTTATCCTGACATTCATTTAGAAGCTCGACTCCAATGGTGCCTTGCCCTGCAATGACGTCTAAATCATCAAAAGGATGAATAAAAGTGCGTTTCTCCGCTTTTCCACAGGCTACAGCTTTTTCATAGGCATCGTCGAAGGTATCACCTGTTAAAACAATTTCAACATTATCTCGGCCCCAAAATTTGACCTGATTCACCTTTTGTTTTGGTGTTGTGCTAGGCATGAAAATTTTACCGTTAATATTTAATAACTTACAAGAATAGGCAACTCCTTGAGCATGGTTTCCAGCGCTAGCACATATAATACCATTTTCCAATTCCTCATCATTTAGCTTCTTAATACGGTTATAGGCACCCCTAATTTTAAATGAGCGTACACTTTGTAAATCCTCTCTCTTTAAATAAAGAGTACAGCCATATCGCTCTGATAATAGAGGATTGAATTGTAAAGGAGTTGGTGAAATAACTCCTTTTAGTGTTTGACTTGCCATAATAATATCATCGACATGAAAGCCTTTTTCAATATGTACATGTTTTGTCATACTACTTTTCCCTCCAGTAAAAGGTATCCCTTTTTTATGAACACAAAAAAACCCGTCCCTATGGATAGGGACGAGTTGACTCGCGATACCACCCTACTTCCGCAGTCAAAAATAAAAATAAAGCTGCGGCACTCGAATAACGTACTTCATACGTGTTCCATTGTAACGGCGGAATTTCCGGCAAAGCTTACTTTTCCTTTCAGCCATGCATCTCTAGGATGATTTTCGGATAAATCTGGACATCGAATTCCACCAAGATCGACTCTCTTTAGACCAGCATATATCTTACTATTCCCATCATCGATTTTCATTTAATATAAAAATAAGAGTAACACCATACGGAGGAGTAGTCAATATTTTTTGTATATTTAAACTTTTCGGAATTAAATTTTTCATCTCTTTAAATAATCTAAATCCCATAACTCTGAATTAGATGTAGTAACTGCAGTTGCACCTGCTGCCAAGGAAAGTTCAATATCCTTAGGTGTGCGAATAAATCCCCCTGCTAAGATAGGAATGTTAACCTTTTTCAAAACCTCATTTACGATTTCGGGCATTTTTCCTGGTAATATTTCGACATAATCTGGGTTCACTTTCATGACAATGGAATAGAACTTTTCTAGTGCTTGTGAATCGATTAAAAATCCACGTAATACAGTAACAATTCCTTTTTGTTTCGCCTTAGTTATGACGTTTGTGCGGGTGGAAATAATACCATAAGGTTTGAATTCCTGGCATAAAAATTCTGTTGAATAATCATCCCCTTTTAAGCCCTGGATGAGGTCTGCATGGATTAAAATTTTCTTATGGTTTTTGTTCACTAGTTCCATCAAATTTTTTAATTGAGCGATGTGAGCATCCAAAAGAACGCCATATAGACAATGACCATTCAAAAATATTTCAAGTTGTTTTGGGTTTCTAATGGCAGGAATTATATTCTGTCCATTAAATGCCATAAGTCACTCCCTTTGTAAAAAAGAAGCTAACCATTCCATGGTTGTTTCTTCATCTGGACCATCCACAATAATATTGACAATTGCACCTTCTCTAATTGATGAAGTCATCATGTTAAGTATACTTTTTGCGTTATAGTGTTTTGTTCCGTCTATTATTTCTACCGAACTAGAAAAAGCTTTTAGTCCTTTCACAAGCTCTGCGGATGGTCTTGCATGTAATCCATTTTCTAACATAATGGTTATTTCTTTCTTTATCATTTTTTTCACCTTCTTGAATGCCTTAAAACTAAAGTTTTTGTAAGCTTCTTGCCCCTTCTGCAGCTAAAATAACATCTGTTATGGAACTACCACAGCCAGATTCAATAATGGCTGCATAGCTTCCTTCAATTAGTGGTGCATCCGCAATTTTAATTTTATCGTCTGCTTCTAACATTTCGATTGCTAATTCCGCATTAATGAGGGCGCTTCCTAAATCGAATAAAATAACAACACCTTTATCAGAGAAAACAGAGTTAATGGCATTTTTAACTTTAAAAACATCTGTTCCTATTTCCCCATTATCAGTGCCGCCGGCAATTGCAAGAGGCACATTTGGCTGAATTTGTTTTAAAAGCGATTCAAGTCCTTTTACAAGGTCATAGCTGTGTGAAAGCAATACAATTCCGACATAACTCATTATTTTGAAACCCCTTTAAGTACTTTTGATAACTCTGTGAAAAAGTAGGCTGATGAAGTAGCCCCAGGATCAATAAAGCCAATTGAACGCTTTCCTAAATAGGATGCACGCCCCTTTTTCGCTTCCAGATCCTTTGTTGCTTCCATTTTCTCATTGGATAAGCGCATGACATCTTCCCAATCCACGCTATCCTTATGATCTTTTAGATAACTGACAACCGGTTCCCAAACATCTATCATGGTTTTATCGAATAGATTTGCTTTTCCTCTTGCTTGAATTCCGTTTAAGGCCGCCTCTAGAGCGTCTGTTAATTCGGAAACATTCATGGTAACTTTTCCAGTTAAAACAGTCGCACATTTGATAAAGGCTGTACCATATAACGGCCCAGATGCCCCGCCGACTTTTGTCAGCAAAGTCATTCCTGTATCTTTAAATATTAAACCTAAATCAGTGTATGAAGTATTTTCAATTTTTACGCTTACTTCCTTAAAGCCGCGAGCCATATTTAATCCATGATCTCCATCACCAATTGCCTGGTCTAAATCAGTTAAATATTCCTTTTTGTTTTGAAGAGTTTGGCTTAATTGTTGTAGCCATTGTTTTATTTCTTCAACTCCAATCTCCACTACTCATTCTCCTTTCTATTTCCGGAATGCAGCTGTGTTTGCACTAGCATCCAGCAATTCTTTAAGCTGTTCGTCAAGTTTTAATAGGGAAATAGAACAACCAGCCATTTCGATTGATGTCATATATTCACCGATAAATGTTTCATGAACATGAATATTTTTCTCTTTTAGAATCTGAGATACTTTATTATTGACTATATATAATTCCAATAAAGGTGTAGCCCCGAGACCATTAATTAAAACAGCGACTTCACTATTTTCTTCTAGATTTAAATCGTCTAGAACCTTTGTAAGTAAGGCTTCTGTTATTTCATCCGCAGATTGAATTTCACTTCGTTCAATCCCTGGTTCTCCATGAATTCCCATTCCTATTTCCATTTCTGTTTCACCAATTGTAAAACTTGGTTTTCCAGCTGCAGGTACAGTACATGGGGTTAATGCCATGCCCATTGTACGGACATTTTGAATTACTTTATTAGCAACTGCCTCAACCTCTTCTAAAGAAGCTCCTGTTTCAGCAACTGCGCCTGTAATTTTGTGAACAAAAACGGTGCCCGCAATCCCACGTCTTCCAGTTGTATAAGTTGAATTTTCAACAGCAACGTCATCATTGACAATGACCTTGGCAACATTAATACTCTCCATTTCAGCGAGTTCAGCAGCCATTTCAAAATTTAACACGTCACCAGTGTAATTTTTGATGATAAGTAAAACCCCTTTACCTCCATCAACGGCTTTAATCGCTTCCAGTACTTGATCAGGTGTAGGGGAAGTAAAAACTTCGCCAGCAACCGCACCATCTAACATTCCTTTTCCAACAAATCCTGCATGAGATGGTTCATGACCACTGCCTCCACCACTGACAAGACCAACTTTTCCTTGAACTGGAGATTCTTCCCTCACAACTACTGAGGTATTAGGCACTTGTTTTACAAGCTTAGGATATGCAGCTACAAACCCTGAAAGCATTTCTTGGACAACCTGTTCTGGATCATTGATTAACTTTTTCATGATTAAGCCCCCTTTGGTTTTACCAATTATATTTAATGCAATAATCGTGCCAAAAACAAAAGTGCAAGCGCCTTGATTAGCGGCGTATGGCCTGGAGCGCTCCAACTAAGATAAAGGAAACACGAAGAGCCAAAGGCGATTCGATGTTGACTTATTGTAGGGCGGAGCATGAAGGACACTAGCCGCTAGGCGCAGTAGCTAGACGTCGATAATCTATTTTAAAAGTTATCCATAAGTCTAGAAATTTAATTACATAGACCAAATAAAACGCCATAAAATGGCGTTTTAAATCTGAAGGTTAAGAAAATTTCTCAACAAGTTGATATTTTTTCCCAAGTAAATGTTCTATTTGATATTTTTTAAGTTTAGCTGCTACAGTTTTATGCGTTAGTCCTAGTGCTTGTGCTAATTGGTTATAGCTAGGGTAATATGGTGCTGCATTTTCATAGATTTGTTTTTCATATTCTTCAAACATCTGAATCTTTTTTGTACCATCAAATTTTAAAATGGGATTTCTGTCTTGGAATATATATTGTGGTAAATCCCGTGGACTCAGCTTGTTGCCCTCTGCTAATGTCATAACCCGTTCCATAATATTTTGAAGCTCTCGAATATTTCCAGGCCAGTGGTATTCCCCTAAAATTTCTAAAAAACCGGAATCATAGCCGTTGATATTTTTTCCCAATTGTAAATTAAATTGATTTCTAAAATGTTCTACTAATAGTGGAATATCCTCTTTCCTATTTTGCAAGGATGGAAGATGAATAGGGATAACATGTAATCGGTAGAATAAGTCTTCACGAAAGGTGCCTTCTTCAACCATTCTCTTTAGATCACGATGTGTAGCAGCAATCACTCGCACATTTAATTTTATTGTTTTAAATCCACCAACACGCTCAATTTCCTTTTCCTGAAGTACACGTAATAGCTTTGCTTGGAGCTCGATAGAAAGATCCCCAATTTCATCAAGGAAAATGGTTCCATTATGGGCAAGCTCAAATTTACCTTGATGTGTCTTTACTGCACCAGTAAAAGCACCTTTTTCATGGCCAAATAATTCACTTTCAATTAAATTGGGTGGGATTGCAGCACAGTTAACTCGAATGAAAGAATGACTTTTTCTATCACTTGAAAAATGAATAGCCCAGGCTACTAATTCTTTTCCAGTCCCACTGTCACCCGTGATTAAGACAGTGGAGTTTGTTTTTGAAACTTTGTTCGCCATCGTAAGGGACTCTATCAATGTGTCACTATTTCCTATAATGGTTTCAAATGCTTTATCTAATGGTAGATGTTTCGAAAGCTCATTTTCTAAGTATTTTGTCCTTTGTTCCATTACCTTTAATTTTTTCAACAATTCTTTTATCTCATTATAGGGACTGAGAGAAATGACAATTCCTTTAAACCTGTTATCAAGAATAATTGATTTGCATTTCATAATAAAGGTGGCACTTTTAAATAGTTTAATAACCTTAATAGGTGAAATTTTATTCTCTTTTAATTGTAACCATTCAGATTCGCCTATCATTTTAATAATAGATGTCCCAAATTGGTGTGTAGAAAGAAAATCTTCCATTTGCTCATTCATATAAGTAATGTTACCTGCTTCATCTGTTAATGCAATAAAATCTGAAACAGACTCTAAAACTAAATTTAATCGTTCCTGTAATTCTTTTTCCTTTTCTAATTCAAAATGGAGCTTCTCAATATCAGAAATATCTTGAATAATTGCAACTGCTCCAATTATGGTTTCATGATAAAAAATAGGCGCTCTATTCGCTAAAACCGTATATTTTTTAAGTTTTAATTTTCTAGCTACTTGAATCCTTCCCGTTTCCATTACTTCTTTTAACTTTGATTGAGGAATTACCTCATCGGCTTTCTTATTTAATAGGATATTCATATCTATATCCAGAAGTTTTGAAGCGGCATTATTCACATAAATAATAGAATTTTCTCGATTTACTACTACCATTCCACTTGGAAGGTTTGCAACTGCTTCTTGAAAAATAACAGAGTTTTCCATTAGTAGTCGATCAGTCTCTGATTGTTTACTATCCTCTGTTTCCGTTTTTTCTAAAAACCCCTTTATTTCATTTAATATATATAATGGAGGTTCATCTTTGAAAATAATCGTAAATATATCTCCTTGTCGTATGCGTAAGGATACTAATGACAGTAAATTTGTTAGTTGAACTTTCCTGCCATTAAATTCGACAAAAATACTATTTAAAATAGATGGATCCTTTATTAACTCCTGCAAACGAACAATAAGGGCTGCGGCAATACGAACATGTAAACCGTTTTTTTTATGTATGGTAATGTTAAGATGGACCATTCATACCATTCCCCTTCTAACTTCATGTAACGCCTACACCCTATCATAGAATAAATTTCCTATTTTTTCTATTCATATAATTTACTTTTTTAAATGTTCTATTAATTGGCGCTTATATTGATTATCAAAAAAACCAGTCATGAAGTTGCAACATGTCTGGCTTTCCTATTCTTATTTGTTATCTGCCTGTTTTAAAAAGTCTCCAATTACTCGTAAATATGCCTCCGACTCTTCTAAGTACGGCATATGTGCACTATTCTCAAATACATGGAATTGTGATTTTGGGATAAGGCTGCTAAAATAGTTTGTCGACTCGGGAGTTGCCTCATCAAAACGACCACATGTAAAAAGTGTTGGAATTGTAATTTCCTTTAAACGTGAAGTACAATCAAAGTCCTTTAAATTTCCAGTTACATAAAATTCTGATGGTCCCCACATGATGTTGTATACTTCAGGATTCCTGTAATGTGAGCCTTGCTTTAAAAGCTCAGGGTAGGGATCCAATCTGCAAACAAACCGCTTATTAAATTCTGCAGTTGCCTCTTCATATTCTTTAGAATCCGTTGCACCGGTTTCTTCACATCTCTTGAGTATATCTTGAATTTCTGGTGGAAGCTTTTTCCGATTTTGGTCTTGGTCTGAGGCCCATAAAGGAGCACTTAGGCATGGGCTTGAAAATATAACACTTTTGACACCTGCTGGCTGTGTTAAACAATAGGCAGCTGCAAGGGTTGTCCCCCACGAATGCCCAAGAATATATACTTCTTCAAGTGAAAGAGCTTTTCGAATTTGAGCTAATTCCTCTACAAACCTCTCGACCTTCCATAATGATGTATCGGTTGGCCAATCCGATTTTCCGCAACCAAGCTGATCATATAAAATAACAGGGCGATCTTCACTGAGGTCTTTAAGTCCTTGTAAGGAATAGCTAGAAGATCCCGGGCCACCATGAAGAATGATAACAGGTGTATTTTCTGTTTCCTGTTCAAACTTTTGAAACCAGACCTTCCCTCCGGTTACATCAATATACCCTTCATAATGCATTTAATTCCCTCCAAAAATAAAATCCATCACATCAATTTCAAATAGTGAATTTACGATTTTGTCTGCCATTGTTATATCCATTTCAATTTCTTTATGTTTGACCGCAATACAATACATGTTTGCCTTTTTGGCAGCTGTAATTCCATTATTTGAATCTTCTATTACAACACACTTTGCAGGCGGAATAGTTAATTTTTTAGCAGCAGCTAAGAAAATGTCCGGAAAAGGCTTTCCATTCTCAAAATCTTCCCCGCTAATGGTATAATCAAAAAAATCATGTAAATGACATTGTTCAAGTACCATATTGATCCTCATTTTATCTGAAGAGGATGCCAACGCAGTAGGAATGTTATGCTTTTTCAATAAGGTTAAAAGTGGGATGGCTCCTGGAAATAGAATTTCTTGAAAGTTCCAGTCTTTTTTTAAAAATCTTTCTCTTTGAAAGGCCTGTAACTCCTCCACACTTTGCAATAAGGAAAATTTCTCTTTCATAAATTTCCATTTTCTCGTAGATGAACCACCAATAAAACTTTTTCTTGTTTCTTCATCCACATCAACATTCAATTCTTTAAATAATTCCCTATTAAGATCCCTATATCTAGGCTCGCTATCCACAATAACTCCATCCATATCAAAAATAAATGCTCTTTCCATTTCTAAAGTTGCTCCTTACCAATTTTGTTTTCTTCATCATATCACAGAAAATACAAGCTTCGAAGTATAAACACTTCAAAAAAAAAGCCACGAATAAAATTATTCGTGACCATAAAAGGGTTTAACACTCCATCTTACAATTTAAATTGACCTACTTCCTTCTGCATTTCCACAGCAAAACCTTCTAATTCCACAGCAAGTTTATTTAATTGTTCCATTGATGCAGTCGATTGTTCTATAGAAGCAGATACTTCTTCTGTTCCTGCAGCTGTTTCCTGGCTTATGGCATTTAGATGATTCGTATTTTCTAATAAACGGTCTTTTTGTATAACCATTTCACTTAGGCTTGCAGACATTTGTTCAAACATTTTGTAAGTTTCACTAATATTCACATTAATTGATGAGAAAGCATTCTCTGTTTCTTGAACAACATTCCCTTGCTCTTTTAGAAAATCTGTTGTTTGTTGGATTAAGCCAACCGTATTTACCGTTTCATCCTGCATAAATTGAATGATATTGGATATTTCACGTAAGGATTTATCTGTCTGCTCTGATAATTTTCGGACCTCGTCTGCCACCACTGCGAAGCCTTTTCCATGTTCCCCTGCTCTGGCAGCCTCAATAGCAGCATTTAAAGCTAGTAAATTTGTTTGACTAGCAATTCCAGAAATGGTTTGAACAATATCTTTGATTGAATGGGACCTTGTACTTAAATTAGTTACTGCATAAACCATTTTTTCAGCTAACTTATTGGAATGCTGAACTTTTTCTTGGAGAGAATGAACCGTGCGAGCACCCTCTTTGGAAGCTTGAAACATAGTTTGTGATTCTACTTTTATTTGTTCTGATTTTTTCTCAATCTCTTTAATTTTATCTGAAAGCATATTTGAAGCTTCCACATTTGCCTGAACAAGCTCTGTTTGATTTGAAGCACCTTCTGCAATTTGCTCCATGGTTGTTGAAACTTCATTTGAAGCAGCGGTATTTTCCTCGGCGCTGCTTGCCATTAATTGTGAAACATCAGTTACTTGTTGTGATAGTGAGGCAACTTTTGAAAGTATTCCTCTAAGCTGGCTAACCATCATATTAAAATGCTTGGACAATTGTCCAATTTCATTATTTTGTTTTAACTCTAATGAAACCGATAAATTCCCTTCCTCTACTTGTTTCATCATTTTTTCTAGTGAAAAAATTGGCTTGGTTAGGAATCTTGTAACAATAAATGAAACAAAAATAGAGACTGCAATAACAAGTAATAAAGTTATTAATATTGGTATTAATATCTTCTGCCCTTTACTCTCAAACTCTGATTTATTTACAAGACCTGCCATGAGCCAACCAGTTGTTGGGTTTACAGCATAACCGAATTCCCTATCCTGACCTTCAAAAATTTCATTCACTACACCTTCCTTTTGATTCATTTTCTTATAGAAGGCTTCCTTTGAAAGATTCTTGGAAATCATTTTTTTATTAGGATGGGCAAGAACACTACCATTCTTATCTAATAAGAAGGCATAACCTGTATTTCCAATATGGATTTTATTTACCATTTTCGTCAAGGTTTCTAATGAGATATCTACTGCCATTACACCAACTAATTGGTCCCCATTATAGACTGCTTTTGCCGCACTTACGATAGGTTGTTTTGTTATCGAGTCAATATAAGGATCTGTCCAAATTACCTTTCCCTTGTTCTTAATAGCATCCTTATACCACGGTCTAGCCCTAGGATCATAGTCTGAAGGCAATTTTGCATCTGGATATAAAATCATTTCACCGCTAGCTTCAGTTCCAAAGTATATATTCATTAAAGCTTTATCACTTTTTGCTGTTTCTCCAAATGCTTTAATCAGATTATCCTTATTTTGATCATAGGTTAGGATCTCATCTTTATTAGCAAAACGGTTAACAGTTGATTCCATATTATGAAAAAATATTTCGAAACCCGCATTCGTATTTTTCAACTGCTCCTTAACTGTTAAAGTAAGTTCATTGGTTGTAGTAGTAACACTATATTTATAACTAATATAAGCAATACTCGATCCACCAATTATAATTAAAAGTAAAAAAGGAATTAATATTTGACTTTGTAGCTTTCTTGTAAAAAACCCCATGTAAGTGTTCCCCCTGCTATCTGAAAATTTCTATAATTTCATTATAATGTTTGAATGAATGTTGAACAATTATTTTTTTACAATTTTCGATTTTTTTCGACAAAGTCAAAATATTCTACATTAAATAATTTTATTTATTATTACCTCGTTCCAATATTTATATCTTGTCATATCAATGAATTTACTCTACAATAAATTGCATAAAAATTCATTTATTAAGATAATGGAGTGTTCATATGTTACAAACAAAATTAGTAGAATCAGAGTTAAAAGCATTGGCAATTAAACATCGAAGACATTTTCATATGTTTCCAGAGTTATCAGGACAAGAGTATAATACATCAGCCTATGTAAAAGAAAGATTAGCTGAATTGGGAATACCCGTTGATTCAAGGTTTTCATCTCCAAGCATCGTAGCCTATTTTAAGGGAACAGAAGGAAAAAAAACAATCGCTTTAAGAGCAGATATGGATGCACTTCCTCTTATTGAGGAAGGAGAAAAAGAATATATTTCTACTATTCCGGGCGTTATGCATGGATGTGGTCATGATGGTCATACAGCTATTTTACTTGCAGTTGCAAAATGGCTAACCAAATATAAGAATCTTGTAAAAAATAATATCGTGCTTATTTTTCAAAGCTCAGAAGAAGCCTCCCCAAGTGGTGCTAAGAAACTAGTTGAAGAAGGGGTTTTGGAGTGTGTAGATGCTATTTATGGTATTCATCTAATGTCAACCATGCCAATTGGTAAAATTGGTTTTGCAGTCGGATACGCTATGGCTTCCTGTAATGACTTTGATATTAAGATTGAGGGAAAAGGCGGACACGGCGGACACCCAAATGAAGCGGTAGATCCTATCTATATTGCAACACATATTATTCAATCTTTTCAATCAGTGGTGAGCCGTAACTTAAATCCATTGCATCCAGGTGTTATTTCTTTTGGCGGAATGCAGGCTGGCAATTCTTATAACGTTATACCATCGGAAGTAAGAATACAGGGGACAATCAGGGCTTTAACCTTCGAAGCAGCAGACTTAATGTATAAAAAAACAGCTGAATTAACAGAATCAATTTGTTCAGCCTTTGGTGCTAAGGGGTATTATGAATTTATTGAAGGTACACCAACGCTATATAATCATCCTGAAGCGTGTGAATTTGCAAAAGGAGTCATCGTGAATACTTTTGGAGAAAATGCATTCTTGCAAATAGATCCGGTTCTTGGCGCTGAGGATTTTTCATACTATTTAAAAGAAAAAATGGGTGCCTTTATTAATGTTGGGATGCAAAGTGAAAAAAGCTGCTACCCTCACCATCATCCGAAATTTGATATTGACGAGGATGCTATTCCCACAGCAATTGAGCTAATGATTCAATTAGCCTTAAATGCATAAAATGTAAAAGGCATCCAGATAATGGATGCCTTTTACATTTTTATCTTAAAACTGCTTCTTCTCTATTAAAGAGTCGAAAATTCAGTTACAAGCTGATTAAAGCGCTTTAAAGCATTTTCAATTGGCACAGGTGTGGTCAAATCTACTCCTGTTTTCTTTAACAATTCAAGCGGGTAATCCGAGCTTCCGCTTTTTAAGAAATCAAGATAGGCTTTTAGTGTATCAAGACCACCTTTCAAAAGGTTTTCAGCAATGTGGATCGCGGAAGCAAATCCAGTAGCATATTTGTACACATAAAAAGGTTTATAAAAATGTGGTATCCTTGACCATCCGTATTTTACTTCGTCATCAAAAATGATTTCATCCCCGTTATATTCTCTAAACAATGATTCGTATGTTTGATTAAATGATTCAACATTAAGCGGTTTTCCCTTTTCAGCCATTTCATGAGTTAATTTTTCAAATTCGGCAAACATAACTTGAGTAAAAAAGGTTCCTCTAAATTGATCAATAAAATGATTCAATAAATTTTTTCTTACTTTTTCATCTGTTTCCTTCTTTAACAGATAATGAATCAAAAGAACTTCATTAACGGTTGACGCCACTTCAGCAACAAATATACTATATCCTGCTGATATTCTTGGCTGATTTTTACTGGAATACCATGAATGCATTGCATGACCAAATTCATGAATCATCGTAAACATACTATCTAAATCATCATGTTGATTTAGTAGAACAAATGGATGAACGTCATAAACACCCAAATTATAAGCACCTGAACGCTTTCCAGGTGTTTCTCGAACATCGATATATCGTGAATCCTTAAAAGTTTTTAGCGTTTGAACATATTCCTCCCCTAGAGGAGCTAATGCCTTGAAAATAGTTTCAAATGCTTCATCATATGATATTTCCATATTCACTCCATCCACCAATGGGGCATTTAAATCATATTGATGAAGTTCATCTAAACCTAGTTTTTCTTTTCTTAATGTAGTATAACGATGAAGCGGTTCAATATGTTCCTTTGTCGTTGAAATTAGATTTTCATAGACTTCTGTAGGCACCCTATCTCCAAACAGCCCTTTTTCAAGTGCAGAAGGATAATTTCTCAAACGTCCAATGGTTACATTCGTTTTAATATTGGCGGAAAGTGTTGAGGCAATTGAATTTTTAAGTTGAAGATATGGTTGATAATAGGCTTTATATGCATCTTTCCGTTTGTTCCTATCTTCATCCTCAATTAACTTAGAATACATCCCTCTCGTTAATTCAACTTTCATCCCCTCTTCATTTGTCACTTCACCAAATTTAATATCTGCATTATTCATCATATTAAAGGTATTACTTGGGGCAGACAGGGCTTCCCCTAAATGTGATAAGATTTCTTCCTTTTCCTTTGTCAAAATATGTACCTTATAACGAAGAGATTCAAATAAATCCTTTTCAAAATAGTTCAAACGAGGTTCCTGCTTTATGTATTCCCTTAAAGTAACTTCCTCTAAACTTAGTAAAAAAGGCATAAAAAAGGAGGAAGCAGCACTCATTTTAACACCGAGCTGTTTTGCACGGTCTTGAAGTGACTGTGCTAAAGAATCTCTTGTATCTAAGTCTAATTGCAACATTCCGTATACATATACAAGATTGAAGCGACTAGAGATTTCTTCCCTTTCCGATAAATATTGATAGAGCTCGGTTCCATCATGGATTTCCCCATCATACTTTTTTAATCTTTCAGTGCCCTCTTCAATATAACGATAATCCTCTTCCCAATCTTTTATGGTTGGAAAAATATCTTCATTTCTCCATTTCTCTTTTTCGGGTACATCAGATCTTGATTGGTAAATTTTCATTAAATACCCTCCTTTTTAATCTTTTTTTATTTACATATCTTAATAATAGCCTTTCACTCATTATAATGCTTTGATAAACAATCATACTTATAAAAAAATGAAAAAGAACCACTTGGCTCTTCTTCATTTTTTCACAGCATCATCTTTTAATGCAAACCAGAAAGCAGCGATTATTCCAACTGCTACAAAAATAAATGGAGCATAAAAAATTAGAAAAGTACTAAGCATTCTCCTTTCCTCCTATGCATGGTTGTTTCTTTTTCCCTGGATGTATTCCTTGTTGAACAAAAACAATCTAAGAAGCAGATATAAGGCTGGGACTAGTAAACAAAGACCTGCAATAAATGCAATCACAAGAGCTGTAGCCATCGCTTTGTTTGTAAAACTATCATATAAAGTAAGGTATGGATACATTAAATAAGGATAGTGTGATACCCCGTACGCCAAAAAAGCAAATGAAAATTGCCCAATCAACAGAGAAAAGGCGATTCCATATGAGCGGCGTTTCCATAATAAATAGACAGTACCTAAAAAGAAAATAATCGATAATGCAAACATCCACCAAAGATCAAGTAAACGATTGAAATGGATAGGATTATGCTTTCTCATTTCAAAAATAATTCCTGCGGCAGTTAAGATGGCTGGTCCAGCCCAAATAAGAGCATACTTTCTAAGCAAATTTGTTGCACTTTCATCCTTTGCACTGTGGGCATACCATGTAAGGAATACAGCAGAAATGTATAACACTGCTGTAAGACTAAGTAATACAATGCTCCATGATAAAGGGCTTGTAAATAAGGTCCAATAATTAAGAAAAGGACCTCTTCTCTCTATTTTAACGAACCCACCTTCTGATATGGTTAGTACAATGGATAATGAGGCTGGGATCAATAATCCAGTCAAACCATACAACATAACATATCCTTTATGCTTTAATCCTCCATAGGTGGTAAAGGCATAATATGCTCCTCGTATAGCTAGTAAAACAATCGCAATACTTGCAGGAACAAGTAAAGTTGAACCGTAATAGTAGGCAGTTTTTGGGAAAAATCCGACCATTCCCACAAAGAAAAATACTAAAAAGACATTCGTAACCTCCCAAACTGGAGAAAGATAGCGTTGGATAATCTTCGTCAAAATATGATCCTTCCCTGTGACAGTACTCACCGCATTAAAAAAACCCGCTCCGAAGTCAATAGAAGCAATAATGATATATCCAAATAGAAATACCCCTAAAACAGTAATACCCAATATTTCCATTGTCATACGCCTGCACCAGCTTTCACAGCTGCCCGGTCTTGAAGTTCTTTTTCCACTGAATTTTTTTGGAACATCCTTTTTAATACTACAACACTGCCTACCCCAAGGACAAAATATAACCCGGCAAACAGCCAAAGCATTGTATCCACATGATTACTTGCAGTGGCAGCATCCTTTGTTCTTAGAATCCCCCTTAGAATCCAAGGCTGACGTCCAACTTCATCAAGCCACCACCCCGTTTCTATTGCAAGGACGGAGAGTGGTCCTCCTAAAACTGTTATCCATCTAAACCATTTTGTTTTGATTAAACCCCATCCTCGTAAAACTCCAATCACATGACCCAATGATAAAATAGTTAATAAAATTCCAATAGTTACCATTGAGTCGAATAAATAATGTATATAAAGCGGTGGAATATCATCTTTTGGAAAACGATCTAAGCCTGTTACTTCTGAATTAAAACTGTCATGTGCTAAAAAACTGAGTGCATCAGGAATTTTTATGGCATGCTTTACTTGGCCATTTTCAAGAACCCCATATACAAGCAATGGAGCACCCCTTTCTGTATCAAAGTGCCACTCAGCCGCTGCTAATTTCTCTGGCTGGTATTCTGCCAAATATTTACCCGAAAAATCTCCAATCAGAGCTGTCATAATGGAAAAGATGAAACCAAGCTTTAGTGTTAAAAATAATGCCTTTTTATGATATATGTGTTCAGTACCATGTAATAAACGGAAAGCACCAATCGAAGCTAAAACAAAGGCAGATGTCATATAGGCTGACATAAGAACATGTGAAACCTTTGTAGGCATTGCTGGATTAAACATTGCTTTAACAGGATTCACATTTACAAGCTGCCCATGAACTATATCAAATCCTTGAGGTGCATTCATAAAGGCATTTACGATCGTAATAAATATAGCGGAACAAGATGCTCCAACTGCAACGGGAATAAGCAAAAGTAAATGTCTTTTTTGGTTCTTAAACCGATCCCATGTATAAAGATAAATGCCCAAAAAAATGGCTTCAAAGAAAAAAGCGAATGTTTCCATAAACAACGGAAGAGCAATAACATTCCCTGCCAGCTGCATAAAATGTGGCCATAATAAGGAAAGCTGCAAACCAATTGCTGTACCTGTAACCACCCCAACGGACACAGTAATAACAAACCCTCTAGCCCATCTTCTGGCTAATAATATGTAATGATCATCCTTTTTCTTAATCCCTACCCATTGGGCAATCATAATCATGAGTGGAATTCCTACACCTATCGTTGCATAAATAATATGGAAAGATAAAGTTAATTCAGTCAGACCTCTACTGAATAAAACTGTTTGATATTCGCTCACTTTAACTCCACCACCCTTTAAAATTGTACTTCCCGGGAATCATTCAATACATTGTCCCACTTCCACGTAAATCAATGTGGGTATGTACTAGAATGTCGATCTCTGGGTATAACCGTTTCCAGTTCTCTCGTACCCTTTTAGTGACTCCATTTTTGGCCTCATATTTTAACCCAAGGCCAAATGGATCAACTCCCATTCTTTGCAAATGTTTAAAAAAAGCTTCTCCCTGCTTATTCATAAAGTGTTCTGCAATATTGGCATATTCCTTCAAATCACGACTGGATCGAAATTTCTTTTGTGCTTCTTCTATGGTCCCTATGACCTTGACATTCACCTCCACATATGGTTTTTTCCCTTTCAGATATTTAATTTTCATTTTAGACTTCAGCTTATCAACAAAAATAAAAAAGTTTGCATGTTTTGTAGCCACACTAATATGACCTCTCCTTGGTGTATTTTCCAATTCATTTAATATTCTAGTCTCGTCCCTATTTAATTCTCCTTTGTATGTAGTACCCTTCATAATGGCGCATGTATCAATCTTGTATGTATCCTTTAAGGGTTCTATAACAGGCAAAAAAGCATCAATTCCGTCTTCGTATAACCTCATAAAATAATCATTTAAAATTTCGGTTATGACATATGGAGAGGTATTTACCGATTCGTCAAAAGCTAAAACTAGTGCATTACTAGGCAAACGTTCCGATTTTGCTTTTATCTTAAGCACCGCTTTCGCCGATGGCTTTCCCACTCCCAAAAAAGAAATCCCTTGGATGTCTCTTCTTCTCATAAACCAATCAAGAAGAACTTTTTGATCTTCATTTAATATAGCCTTACTAAAAAGGATAACTCTACAATGGCCAAAATCGAACTGTTTATCTACCTTTGACTCCATTACTCTGATGGCTTCATGAATGGAATCTGCTCTTTCGGTAAGTAATTGAAAATTGGTCTTTCCCGGTTGAATTTGTGCAGATGGTATGTCCAGCTTTAACGTAACACTATATGGCTTTTTTTCATTGGAAGACTTGTCTACACCTGATCTGCTTCCTGCAATGGTCATTGCCAATTGTGACCATACAATTTCTGGTTTAAAGGAAGAAATTGCAATATAGGATGCAGGTAGTGTCAAGGTTACCATGATATCAATGTAGCGGAGTACCACCAATAAATTTTTTATCCAATATGCCTGGTATAAATCATCCATAGCAGAAATAAAATCAAAAAATACAGTTGGTGCAATGAGAGAAAATGGAGTACCATTGATTAAAATGGCTATTTTACCCTGAGAAATGTTTAAAACGATATGGTCTGGCCGTTCCGTAATCATCATTGTTGGAAATAAGTTAAACTTCCCTTTTGTTAGTGCATTTTGAAGCTGGCCACCTGCTTGAATCATATCTTCCTCAATCTCAGATAATCTTGTTTTTAACTCTGCCAGAACATCCTCTTGGACATAATCAGTGCCATATAATAGGACTATATCTGTCTTTGAAGGGGTCCCTACTTTTTGTTTTTCCATCACTAAATTTTTTGAAGGATACCTTCTTCGAATAAGAGTAATATTAGTCGCTAAATCTTCACATAAGCCCATTTGAGGACCCTGAACTGACATTTCAACTGTAGTTTCCCTTGGTTCACTATTTAATTCGGTTATTACTTTTATGGCTAAAACTCTTTCTGGTAAAAAAATAATTATATTTCCATTGAAAAGTAATTCATCAAGATCATCTTTACCCTGTAAAGTCTTACAATTAGGCAGAGACATAAGGTGAAGAGCATATTTTTTTCCGTATCACATAAAAGGAAAGGCTTAATAATATCTTCCTTGATTTTTTTTTCATCACATATATGTTGGAGATAGACTAGCGTAATTTCGTCATTATAATAGTCAAAGCTTTTTACCATGAAGTCATTATTATTTTTAAACTGTTCTTTTAAGGTGTTTAAAATTTTATCGTAATATCGCATTTCCTTCACACCTTTAACATGATATTCTATTGTATTTTTTACCAATATAGCTATTTTATTCTGTTATTTCATAAAATAAGAATGGAGTTAACCATTGAGATGTTAACTCCATTCTTATTATGGATTAAAACTATTGGGGTAATGAACTTACTCTTTTTTTATAATAGTTGATGACAAAACAGTTTCTTTTACCCAGTTTTTCCTGTTTCTCAGATCCAATATCCAATGGTATATTCCTTGAATACCTAAAATAAGAGATACTCCAAGTCCACTAATTGCAAGGAACAAAGCAAAATATTCTATGGGATTATAGGTGAAAATATGTCCCCATTTAATTTTTCCAGCGAAATCACTTGTAACAAGACTCATACCAAACATTTCTCCAATAACCGAATAAAGGGTCAAAATTAAGAGTAACAAACTATCCTTTTTTGAATTTACATTTTCCTGGTATTTAAAAAGACCTTCAACGTTTTGTCTAGCAATTTTATGTAAAAGCTCAATACTGAAAGCTTTACGTAAGTGGAAAAAGATATCTTGGCTTTGTGATTCGGACACTAATTCTAACGAAAAATAATTAGCGGTAAAGGAATTTATGGAATAAAGTAATCTTTCCATTTCCTTAGTATCACGCTGGATATTTAATTCAGCATATGTATAAGCAAGCTTTAATAAGACAATTTTATGAAAAAGGTTTAAGATGAGGCTATAATAAAATTCGCCGTACATTTGACCGGCAATCTGTAATACTTTTTCGGAGTCCTCGTTCGTTAAACAAGTAAACATATGTTCTTCCATGACAAAATACCGGTTTGGAGCCCAACGAAGATATCCTTTCCTATTTAAGAAGTCTTGAATATACTCGAAATTATTGGCACTAATAAAAGGTTTTCCTTCTTTGGTTAGACCACAAAGTCCTGAAGCCCTGTATACATCCACAAAATCAATATCTTCATTCTGCTTTAAAACAATCAATGTCTGTACGTACATTCTTTGATCTTCAAAATAGGGAAAGGTTTGGAAGTAGGAACCCTTTTCCTTTTTTTCTTCAAAATAATATGCAAGTCCATCAAATAAAAATTCAAACACAAACTTTTCAACTTGATAGAATATCCTTCCACCACAGTCAATTTGTAAATCTTTTTCTCTTTCTCTTAAAGGCTCAAGTGTTCGAAAGCAGGCTGCAAACTCTAGGGCAACAGATAACGGCAAATCTTTTGTATCTTGCAGTTCAGTTCGAATGGTAATAAATCCCAATTCATATGGACAAAGTGTTACATCAATCGAATGAATTTGGAATGGAATATTTACAAGCTCAGATGTTAATTTAGCTTTAAGGTTTAAAGCTTTTGAAAAACGTTGAATTCCTTTTTGGTGCTCTGAATGTGGAAACAAAATCTGATTTGTAAAAGCTAGAAAATATGCTTCCATTTCACGGTGTGAAACATGAAATCTCCCATAATACAGATTTTCGTCCTCAAGATGATCTAACCTAAAAGGTTTAAAATGCTGATTTTTTAAAAAAGGAAACATAGTAATTTCACACCCTTTTTTAAAAGAAAAAGGGAAGATAAATTGGAATTCAGCTAGAGAAGTTTCTTTTTCCTGTATTTCACTGAGTTTTTGCATCTGTCAAAATTCCTTTCAAACCTATCTAAAGACAAGATACCCAAACACTTTCATAGTAATACACAGCAAAATAATTTCGTCCAAACAGTACTTTCCCCATTAAATCAGGCTGTTTTCTAAAAAGAATTCTCCACATACTTTACCGAAAAGCTTCCTTTGCTAGATTTATAACGGTCATATCATCCATCGGCGGATTATGAAGACCAGCGCGTACATCACGATAGTATCGCTGAAGTGGAGTAGAACGCTGTAAGCTTCTTGCACCAACAATCCTCATCGCTTTATCTACAACTGAAATTGCCGTATTGGTTACTACAGATTTAACGGCTGCCAATTCCCCTTGCATTTCTTCCCTATTTTGCCCATGATCCCATTTTTCTGCAACGGCATACATAAAATGCCGTGCGCTCATCAATTCAAGCTCCATCTCGCCAACCAATCTTTGTACATTGGGTAGATCCTTAATCGCGCCAGATATACTATTAGGGGAATAGGAGGCAGCAAATTCTACAGCATAATCTCTTGCTGCAAGTGCTATACCCATATAACAGGCGGGAATATGAAGAAGCCAACCATTTGGTTTAGCATTCTTTTCTATTGCAAAAATTTCGGCAAGTGATTCTGTTGGTAGCCTTACTTCACTTAAAATCAAGTCATGACTGCCAGTCCCTCTCATCGCGATCATATCCCACGTTTCTTCAATTTTAACTCCTTCAAGTTTACTTGGCACAATAAAATTACCAATTTGATCAGTTCCATTAATCGCTGCTTTTACGAAAAAATAATCCAATACTGGTGAGGCGGTTGTAAAGGTTTTATGTCCAGTCATTATCCATCCGTTTTCCACTTTTCTTGCTGTTGAATGAGGTTTTCCACCTCTTGTTGGGCTTCCTGTCTGTGGTTCAGTTGCTGCACTATTTATAAGTGCACCGTCCGCTACTTTATTCATGATGTACGTAAGAGTTTTCTGATCCCAACTTTTTTTCTCCCATAAATCCATGACAATCCCGACATGCCAGCCTATGCAGAGGGCAGTCGATCCATCCCCTTTTGCAAGACGCTCTTGATAAAGGAGCATTTCATATAAAGATATTTCTTCACCACCAAAGACCTTGGGGAGTGTCCATTTTGTATAGCCAGCTTGTTTTAGTAGTTCAAAATGGTGTAGAGGAAACTCTCCTTTTTCATCAACTTCAGAGGCATTTTCCGAAAATTGATTAGCTAATTCTTCAATAATCTTGTATCGTTCCTGCTGTTTTTCAGTTTTTACAAATGATAAAGTCATCTTAAGCACACCTTTATTTTGTTTTAATTAAGAGTGTAATGGAAATTTAGGGAATATTCAAAGAAAACGCTGGCCATTTACACATATAAAAAAAGGAAATGGTTAACGATTTCATTGACCATTTCCTTACGAAAAACTTATTTATTTTCATCAAGCTTTAGGATTTTAGAGTATATACTTTGTATGGTCAAATTTGTATTTGTTGCTGTTCCTGTATAAATGATAGGAATATGAACATTTGCTATAGTTGACTTAACCTTATTAAACATAGAGTGGTTATTATAAGATTCATTGAAAATAATAAAATCTTGGTTCGTCAAAAAATCAAGGTTCATATGCAACTCTTCGGGCAAAATAAACCGGAAGTCTGTTAGGATAGTCCTTAAATTTTCCTGCCAACCTTGATTTCCCCCAATAATGACTCCTTTTTTTCTATTTAAATATTCCACCATTTCTTCAAATGAAACTTCAAGAATAGTTGAAGTGGAATCCTGTTGAATCGAAAGGAGTCTATCTACTTCCTTTTGCTTTTCCTCTAAACGATAAATATCTTCCTTAAGCTCTTTCATCTTGATATCTTTTTTGGAGAGCTGTTTTTCTAAATCCATAATAGTAGATTGTAATTTTTCGCCAGTTTCCCTAAGCTGATGTATTTCATTGTTTTTAAGATTCTCTATTAATTGCAGGGAGTTAATCTTATTTTCATATTCATTTTTTAATTGCTGTAGTTCAAGATAGGTCTCCTCATGCGATGTAATCATGTAATTATGTTTTGTCAGATTATAATCATTCATAAGAGAGTAAAGCAATAAATAACTTCCGAGAACACTATAAATATCATCGTTTGTTAACTTGTTATCAATTGCATGGTAGGCAAGGGCAACAAGATCTTTCATTATTTTTTTATCAATTGCTGTGATATTCTGTAAATCAATTGGATGAACATTGCAATACTGAAGTAATAGGGCAGTTTGGGTAATGCCATTTGAAAAAGGATGACTTTTTATAATTTCATTTAAAGATTCAATATTACGATCAAAATCTATATTTTTTTCAACAGCATACTGCTCTTTATGAATATGGTTCATTGCAATGACAAGATTATTTAAAGGAATGTTAAAATCATTTCTTTGAATTCCCATTTTTTTATATTTTGCTAGAAACTCTTCTACCATTTTATTTTCAGGTAGAAATACCGTTAAATCTGAGAAGACCTGTTGAATTGAAGAATTTAATAAATTAATATCAAAATCATCAAAAATAATATCCTTATTGAATTCTTCACATAAATATAAAGCAATACTAAAAATATGGGCTGATTGGACTGTTTTATCATATGCATGTTTATTTACATGTTTAAAATAACCATCTCGTATCTGATAAAAATCAATTTGTTTAGTATTTTTAATATAATTAAAGACAAACCTAAATCCTTTTTTAATAAACCTCATTGTTTGTTCATTTTTTTGTAATGACTTTTCATGTAGGTATATCCCAATATATTGCTGGATTGCCTTGTAATTTTCAGCTGAAAGACATGCAATCCTTTCATCCTCATAATATGGACTTTGTTTAAATATCCCATAAAAATATTCCTTGTTTTGATTATATTGCTCTTTTATATCCGGATGGATAAATTCTCTTGAACCAATCGCAACCATCAATAGCATATCAAAGTCAGGTATATCTAATATCTTGATAAAATTCCTACTATTCATCACCCTACGCAATCTTTGCATTCTGCTTCCCCTATCTTTATTTTATAGAAACCAGAAATAAATCTTCAACATTTCTTTCATTTTCTACTAAACTCTATTTTAAAACAAAGGAAATTTTTTAGCATCTAGTTACAAGTAATAATCCACCTTAGCAAAATTTAAAAAGGTGGATTTGTATCGTGTTATTGATTAGTCTGGTTAGATTGTTGAATTTTTACCTTTTTTGGTGGATTAGGAAATTGACGTTTATTGGCATCATCAGGGCCGGTAAGATCATTTCGTTGATCGACTACTTTTCCTTTATACTCAATAGGATTTATATCCGCCATTTTTTACCTCCTACTTTTTATTATCTTGAAATTTTAACTTTCTTTCAGCTTCGCTCATATTAGGATTCTTTCTAGGTGGACTTTTCCTTAAAGCATTCTTTAATTCGACTGTTGCATCATCACCAGTATTAACCTTTCCATCCATTCCTTGCTCCCTCCTTTTCATTCTTTATTATGGACTTGTTCAAAATGTTCATTCCCAAAAGAGTGAATATACAAAAGGAGCAAACAGTTTCACTGTTTGCTTCTTTTAAAATTCAATGGAAACATTATGAATTTTTAATGCTTATGCAGCTATTAATAAATTCTTTAAACAAATTGTTCATCTGTTCATTCTTATTTGCCATTGATTCAGGATGCCATTGAACACCAATCAAAAAAGATGTTGGATGATTATATTCCACTGCCTCGATGACTCCATCGGAGGAAAGGGCAACTACATGTAAATCTTCTGCTAGTTTATCTATTGCTTGATGGTGGAGACTATTAACCCTTACTTGATCAGATCCAAAAATTTGAAATAATCTACTCTCTTTAGAAAGGGTTACCCAGTGTGTATCAAGACTTCTGTCTATTTTTTGAGAATGTTGAATCGGTTTACTTATTTGACTAGGAATATCTTGTATCAATGTTCCGCCGAGAGAAACATTCAAAATTTGAATACCTCTGCAGATTGCAAAAAGTGGAATGTTATGTTCAATGGCATACTTAACTATAGCCATTTCCACAAGGTCCCGCTCCGATATTGTTTCTTCTAATTGAGGATGTGGATCCTGTCCATAAAATTTTGGATCTAAATCCTCGCCACCACTTAGAATAATTCCATCACATGTAGGAAGCATTTCAAGAGCGGTTTCAGCATTTATAAACGGAAGAATAAGGGGTATCCCACCATTTGCAGCGACACTTTTATGATAATCATGATGTACATAGACACCTTCCATATATTCATTGTGTTTAACATATGCACCTGTTATGCCAATTATCGGTTTTTTATTCATGAATTTTCCCCTTTTATCATTTTCCTGAATACGCAACAACTTTTTTAGCGGTAGTTGCTATAAAATATTTTTTCATATTTTATAATCTATATCATGTCCCATTTTATATCAAAAGGAACTATTATTATTAAGTAAATTTAGGATGGAACCAATTAGTAAAGCAAATGACAAAAAACACCTCCGATAAATATACTTATTACAGTGTAATATCAGGAGATGCTTTATATGGTCTTATTTAATTAAGTTAATCAAATTCTAAAAAAGAACAACACTCCGATACTGACACTTTTAAATTCTAAATTACCCTTTCACCCCAGTCAACGTAATCCCTTCCACTATTTGTTTTTGGAAGATTAGAAAAATGATGATCATTGGGATCACTGCAAGTGTGCTCATCCCCATTATCATATTCCATTGAATTCCTCCAGCATCCCCGGTAGCATAAAGTGAAATTCCAACAGGAAGCGTCCTCATATTTTCTGTTGATATAACAATAACCGGCCACAAATATGCATTCCAATTACCTAAAAATGTAATAATTCCAAGAGCCGATAATGCAGGTTTGACTTGAGGAAGCGCTACTCGCCACCAAATTTTAAATTCATTCATTCCATCAATTCTTGCTGCATCTAGTAAATCATCTGGAATTCCCAGCATAAACTGTCTCATCAGAAAAATTCCAAATGCTTCAATTAAACCCGGAAACATAATACCTAAGTACGTATCAATTAAATTCATTTTTGCACCCATCATATACCAAGGAATAACGAGCATTTCAGTTGGGATCATTAACGTACTTAAAATTAAAATGAATATGGCCTTTCTACCAGGAAATTTGTATTTTGCCAATGTATAGCCGATCAACGAGTTAAAAACTAAACAGCTTAATGTGACAATGGCCCCAATAATGATGCTATTAAGATACCATTGTAAAAAATTTGTTTCTTTAAAAATAAATTTGTAAGCAGAAAAATCAAATTTATGCGGCCAGAATGAAAAGCTATAAAAATCAGGCAGGCTTTTAAAAGATGATAAAATCATCCAAATAAACGGAAAAACAACCACCACTACGCCAGCTAGTAAAACAGCATGAATGAACCATTCGGAGTCTTTGTTTTTTTTCAATAATTTTCACCACCTAATATTCAATGTTTTTATTTAAAACCCTTAATTGTAAAAGAGTTACTAATAGGATAAATATAAATAGGACAACTGCAACAGCAGATGCATATTGCATGTTAAAATCTTGAAAAGCATTTTGATACATGTAAACAACAATGCTGATAGTACAATGAAGTGGGCCGCCCGCATTTGAACCGCTCCCAGCAGTAAGGTTTTGGATTTGTGTAAAGGTCTGAAGCGCCTGAATTACACCGGTAACAGCTAGAAAAACAATGGTGGGGTTTAATAGTGGAAGAGTAATTTTCCAAAACATTTTTCCTTTCCCTGCTCCATCTATTTGGGCTGCTTCGTACAAGTGTTTTGGGATTCCCTCAAGTCCAGCCATAAAAATCAACATACTAAATCCCATTGACTGCCAAATCATTACTGTACTTATACATAACAAGGCTTCTTTCGGGTCGGACAACCAATTTTGTGGTGGAATGTGTAAAATTCCAAAAAAAGCATTTAAAAATCCAGTATTAGGATCGAACATTAACCTCCATACCCAGCTCACCGCAACAATTGAAGTAATATAAGGAAGGAAATAAATCATACGGTAAAACCAACGGAAGTGTTGAATCCTTTTAATTGCTAGGGCTAAAAGCAAACCAAGAGCCATTTGAATGGGCACCGTAATGATGACATACTTAAGCGTGTTCCAAACTGCTTGCCAAAAAAAATGATCCTTGAATAATTTTTGATAGTTTTCTACGGTAAAACCAACACCATATTGAGGAGAAAAAGACATCGAAAAAGAATATAGGGTAGGAAATATACGAATGCAAAGAAAGAATAGTAATGGTATTGTTAAAAAAGAGTAGGCAACTAACGTTTGTTTCGTTTTCAATTTAAGCGGATGTATTTTCCTACTTTTTTCTATAGTTGACTTGATCAATATAAGCCCCCTTTTCCTGATAGATGTACATAAAATCTAAAATTCATGATTCTAGCTGGCAGCACATAGCAACCAGCTAGATATAGTAATAAATAATTAGTTATTTTGAAAATAATCATCTCGGATTTGCTGCTGTTCTTTTATAAGGCTATTAAATGTTTTATCAATTGACTCATTATTTAACAGGATTTTATCAATTTGCGAGCTCATGGAATCCCTTTCTTTTGCTTCATCTACAAAGAAGGTTGCATGTGAATTTTTCAAACCTTGAACAAAGGGTCCGTAAATGGGATCATTGCTGATGGTTTTGTCATTTGCAAATGAAACTGCTGCTGGAATTTCTCCTACATTTTTAAGCCACTCTTTTTGTGTTTCAGCAGAAATAAGAAATTTAATAAACTTGTCTGATGCCGCAAGCTTTTCCCCTGTTACGCCTTTAGCAATGCCATTTGTCCAATAAGAACCGAAATTTGATTCAAGTCCCCCTACTTCTCTTACTGGAAGAGTCGTCACACCCCAATTGAATTTTGCTGCATCTCGAATTGCCGCAATGTCAAAGGATCCATCAATGATAATACCGGCTTTTCCTGCTTTGAAAGCTGTATTATAATCTGTTAAAAAATTAGGTTCGCCAACCTTCTCCTTCTTCTCCATATTAATCCAATACGTAAATGCGTTTAAACCATGAGAAGTGTTCCATTGAACCTTTTTCCCATCCTTGCTGAAAGGTTCAATGCCCCATTGGCGAAGCAATACTTCTTCAAATGCATGGTAGCCTTGGCCATTAACATCCCAAGCAAATCCTTCCTGCTGTAATTTACCGTTTGCATCACGTTTTGTCATTTTTTTTGCGTCTTGAATTAGCTCATTCCAAGTTTTTGGAGGAGAGTTTGGATCAAGGCCAGCCTTTTTAAACATATCTTTATTGTAAAATAAGGCAAGTGAACGTACAGCAATTGGAAGCGTATAATATTTACCGTTTATTTTGGAGGCTTTAATCATAGGTACAAAATAACTTTCAATTTCAGAGGTAGTCAACAAATCTTTAGGAATTGGTTGGAGATAGTTTTGTTTCACATATTGCGGTAACCATCCATAATATAGGTTTAAAATATCAGGTCCTTTGCCAGCATGCATTGCGGCTGCAACCTTTTGGTTGTATTGGTCATAAGGGAAATCCTGCGCAACAACGGTAATATTTGGATTCTCCGCCTCGAATTTTTGGATCAAGTTCTTGATTTCTGATACCTTCGCTGGAAATGTATATTGCCAGTAAGTAATGGTTACCTGTTTTTTCGATTTTGAACCATTTGAAGAGGATGAATTATCACTATTGCTGCAGCCAGCGAGTGCAACAAGACTAAATGCCATAATCACCAGAAGCAATTTAATACATGTTTTTTTCAAAGTGAAGGCCCCCTTATCAATTTAAAAATGTATTCCCTATAATTTATATGCAAATAGTCCAATATCTTTCTAATCCATTTTGAAATAGATACACATTGGACTAATTATTTAATAAGTTGGTTTGGATCTTATCATTTACTAATTGGTTGGTCCCAAATTTTTTGCTAATTCATCAAGTCTTCCTAAACAACGAGTCACTCGATTGATTTTATTTTGAAGTGATTCATTGTTTCGCTCTAAAATTTCTTTTCTTTCCATGATCCCTCTCTTCATTTCTGTCGGAGCTGGTCCACCTGGCAAGGATCGAATTTTAACAAAATTCTCCGGGTCCATTGCTGTTTGGATAACGTCTTCATGTAAATTTAATGGATGGCCTACAACTGAAATTGCGGCTTCATTCACAATGTCGAAATTGACATGAGAGGCATTCATTCCTCTTTCTAGAGAGAGTTTTACTACTTGAGAGGCGATAGAATGGGCAATTCTAAAGGGGACATGTTCCTCCCTAAATAAGGTGTCTGCTAATTCCGTGATTGTCGCAAAACTTTCTTTTGCCCTTCTCTTTAAAAACTCCTCATTTACTTCAATCGTCCCAACAACCACTTGGGTTAATCGATAAATTTGATCGATAAGGTGTAAACATTTCCATAAATATGGCTGCAAATCGTCTTCAGTATCATTGATATCACCATATGGTGTATTATGTAACATTTGAAGGACTGTCTGAGCATTGCCAATTCCACTTGAACTTAAAGCACGAATATGTTCAAGTGAAACAGGATTTCTTTTTTGAGGCATAATGGAACTTGTTTGAACATATGGGTCTGCCACCCGAATGGCAGAGAATTCCTGGGAGGACCATAAAAGCAGATCCTGAGAGAAACGTCCAAGATTGATAAAGGCCAATTGAAGGGCTGTAGCTATTTCACCCAAGTAATCGGCTCCACTAATTGAATCATATGCACTTTTAATAATTTCTGGGAACCCTAACAGTTCTGCTACCCTTGACCTATTTATTGAAAACCCTGTCGTGGTGAATGCTGCAGCCCCAAGAGGACTAGAATTACAGGTATCATATGCTGCATTTAATCTTTTCAAATCACGACTTAAAACATCATAAATTCCTAACAAATAATGAGAAAACGTCATGGGCTGTGCCTGCTGTGTATGGGTGTGACCCAAAATAATGGTATCTTTGTATGTCTCAATAACTGAAAGTAGTGTTTCCTGAAAAGAAAGTAAGGATTTGATAGCAACCTGAAGTTTATCCCTAAGAACCATACGGTACATAGCTACACCCATATCATTCCTGCTCCGAGCTATGTGCAAGCTTCCACCAACTTCACCACAAATATCCATGATTTTACTCTCAACTAGGAAAAAGAGGTCCTCATATTGCCCATCGTATGTAGATTGTACCAATTCTTTTTTATTAAGAGATTGAATCCCAACCATAATTTGTGATGCCTCTTCTTTTTGAAGCAATCCTTGTTCAACTAACATAATAAGATGGGCCTTATGAATATTAATCATTGGGTTTAGTAAAACCTGTTTGGCATTTTCATAGGCAGGTGCTAATACCACTTCAGCATAGGTCGCACCAGGAAATTTTTTTCCTTCTTTTTCTAGGATTCTTTGAATGACATCCATTATTGTTACCTCCTTGGGAGAAACCTAAAAATTGCTTAGAACCTATAGAATATAATTAGATATATTTATATTTTTATTCACTGATTAACATTCGCTATTTTCTATTTGGTTTAATGAAAAAAAGCTAAAGCACCACAAAAGGATAGAAAAATGTCCCTTTGTGGTGCTTCAAATTTTCTTGATCAAATATCCACTGTTTGAATATTTCCAGATAAAATGAGAAATAACTCCTCAAGTTTTTGAATTTCATAGGTTGGAATAATATCTGTGTTATTCTCTTTTTTTGCAGGATTAAACCAGCATGTATCTATTCCAGCTTGATTTCCGCCTTTTATATCAGAACTTAAAGAGTCCCCAATGATTAAAGTATGATTTGTAGAAAGATTTGGAATTCTCATAAATACATAATCAAAAAACTCTTTCATTGGTTTTTGAAAACCTGTATCCTCTGAAACAAAAATACTTTTAAAAAATGGATATAATCCTGAATCTTGCAACCGCCTATATTGTGTGCTGGAAAGCCCATTTGATACAATATATAAATCATAATCTTTTTGTAACTGAGTAACTAGTTCCATGGCTCCATCAATAAGTTGATGCCCTTGCTCCAAATAAGCACGATATTGATTTTCTAGTAAAATTCCATTAACCTCTTTCCCGTATTCCTTAAATAAAATGGAAAAACGGGTGTTCAACACCTGATCACGATTAATTTTTCCTTCTTCGAATGACCTCCAAAGGCCTCGATTTAACGTTTTATATTTTTCTTCAATTTCAGATGTTAAGTTGAAATTTTGCTCTTCAAAAAGCAAACGAAGAGCTAACTTTTCAGCTACACCAAAATCTAATAGTGTGTCATCGACATCAAACAATAATGTTTGGTATTTTTTCAAAAATATCTCTCCATCTTCTATTAGCATTCTATTAAATCTAAAAATTTAGTTTATATACTTCTATTATAGGGAATACTCACTTTTTAGTAAAATAACTCTTAGTTTTTGATTTTACAAATTTCAGAAAATTTGATAATATTTTAAAATAGCATTTTTAGAAAGAAGGAATCCTCATGAACCAAAATTCAATTATCTCAGATAAAAAGACTTTCTTTAGGGCTGACCAAGTGGGTAGTTTATTAAGATCTGAAAAGGTTAAACTGGCACGTTTGCAAAGAGTAGCAGGCGAAATGACTTCTGAACAGCTTCGTCATGTTGAAAATGAAGAAATTACAAGAATTGTTGAAAAGCAAAAAGAGATTGGTTTACAAGCCGTCACGGATGGGGAATTCAGAAGGGCGTGGTGGCATTTTGATTTCCTTGAAAACCTTGTGGGCGTGGAAGAATATATTGCTGAAAAAGGTATTCAATTCCATCAAAAACAAACAAAATCACGAGGAATAAAGGTAATCGACAAATTGGATTTTGGACATCATCCAATGTTAGAAGATTATAAGTTCTTACACAGTATCGCTGGCAGCCATTTGGCAAAAATGACAATACCAAGCCCAAGCATGCTTCATTTTCGAGGTGAAATTGAAGAAACAGTTTATGGTGATACAGAGGAATTCTTTCATGATTTAGCCCTTACCTATAAAAAGGCTATCCAATCTTTCTATGATGCTGGATGCAGGTATTTACAATTGGATGATACATCGTGGGCCTACCTTTGTTCGGAGGAACAAAAAGAGCAAATAAAGGCAAAAGGATTAGATCCAGATCAACTAAAAATATGGTATGCCCGTACGATTAATGAGGCAATTGCAGATCGTCCAAATGATCTTAGAATCACTATGCATATTTGTCGTGGTAATTTTAGGTCTACCTGGATTTCCTCTGGTGGTTACGAGCCAGTGGCTGAAACCTTATTTGATCAGCTACAAATTGATGGGTTTTTCTTAGAATATGACAGTGAGCGGGCCGGAGGTTTTGAACCACTTCGATTCGTAAAACGGAAGGATTTGCAAATTGTACTTGGGTTGATCACCTCAAAATTTGGAGAACTAGAAAATTCTGATGACATTAAAAGACGAATCGAAGAAGCTTCTCGCTTTATTGATATTAACCAATTAGCTCTTAGTCCTCAGTGCGGTTTTTCGTCAACTGAAGAAGGTAATTTGTTAACTGAGGAACAGCAATGGGCTAAATTACGGCATGTTGTTGAAATCTCTCGTGATATTTGGAAATAATAGAGAAATGAAAGGCACTTTAAAATGAAATCCTTTTAAAGTGTCTTTTATTTTTTTAAAATTTATTATTTTTTACCTTTTTTGCCTCCTCAAGAGCTAGCGGAAGTACATTTGTTGTCCCCTTTTATTTTAACGTTTTCGAAAATGGGTTGTTAAAGGTTCAATAAAATCAAAAATTATTAAAAAAATATTCCAAAAATTAAGAATATATAGTAAAATTTAACTAGTTACCTATATATAAAAGGTGGTGAACATTTTTATAATCCATAAACTTCTTATACTTTTAAAATAAAATGGTCATAAAACTACAAAATTAATTGGAGGTTGATCATATGAGTACAAATATCTTGTATTTCATTTACTCTGGATTTGGTATTTTGTTTAGTATTGGAACTTTTGTATGGGTATTTAGTGAGGATCAAAGAAGACTTAGAAAACAACAAAATTAAAGCGCTTTCATTTAAAATTAATTTGGAAGGTTGAGACATTATTTTTAAGAAAATAGAATCGTTGCAACGTTATTCCTAGGTGCTATTCCCTTGAAATTATACGGGAATAGCACCTTTTTATTTAATCCTTAAAATGCTACGTTGTAGATGAAGTGTGAATTTATTTTTTTTATGTAGATAAAATAAACATATATTCAGTAGAAAGAGGAACAATATGGAGAGAAAAATAGCAGTCTTAGCTGATATTCATGGTAATTATTCAGCTTTAAAAGCGGTACTCAGTAAAATTGATGAGGACCCTAAGATTGAACATATTTATTGCCTTGGTGATATGATAGGAATTGGCTACCAAACAAATGAAGTGCTTGAGCTACTTACTACACACAAAAACATCTCCTTTGTAATGGGAAACCATGATGAAGCGATTATAGATATACTTTCTGGTAGAGATCCTTATAGCAAAGGATCTGAAAAAGAACATCATAAATGGCTTGCATCACGAATTCATCATAAATATGTACCTTTTTTAGCGGAACTTCCTATTACTTTACGTGCCAATTACAACGGAATACAGTTTCTATTTTTACATTACCATTTGAAAGAACAAAATGAATTTATGCAGGTTGACAAAGATCCCACAGAAAAGAAGTTGGATGATTTATATCAATCATCAGATGCAAATGTTATATGTTTTGGCCATCATCATATCATCCACCATTTTAAAACAACGGAACGTTTATATCTTAATCCAAGTTCTTTAGGCTGTAATAACAAGCCACTGGCCCCCTTTCTTTTAATAAAGATTGGTGAAAACAGCGAAATAGAAACAAGTTTTCTGGAGGTCCCCTATGATAATAAAGGTTTTTTGTTAGGTTATAAAAATTTAAATGTACCCGATTCTGATTTTATTTTGCAAGTATTCCATGGAAACCAGCACTTAAAATATGCATATAAACCATATGTACAATGAATGCATATCAATGTCCGCTCCGACGTAATGTATTTTTTATAAACAAAAATGGACCTTAAAAAAAGAATAGTCCTAGAAATTAGATCTAGGACTTTAAGCTACTATTATGCAACCTATTTTGTTGGAAATCCAGTTTGTGGCATCATGCCATACTCTGGAAGAAAGCTTTGCCCCATTCCTGTATATCCCGGAAGCGATCCGTACCCCATGCTTCCGTAGGTAGGCATACCGACTGGTGACATTCCACCATAGCCTGGGTATCCTCCTAAACCTGTTCCACCGTAAACTGGAAATCCGCCATGCCCTATTCCCCCATAACCTGGCATTCCAACTGGTCCCATCATTCCATGTCCCATTCCGCCATACATTGGATACCCACTATAAGGCATGCCTCCACAACACTGCATCCCTGTATGTTGAATACCTCCAAAACCTGGGGCACCACCATAGCCCATACCACTCAAATATTGACCAACCATTTATATCTCCTCCTCAGGTACTTACAAAGGTAATGTATGTGCCTAATGCCAAGAATGAGTAGGTATTAGCCTATTAAAAGGATAATTTTTGATTATTGGTTTGCCAAATTAAAGGCTGTTTCAGATACTGTAAGATCCATCTTTAGTTGTTTACCTAAATCATGGGGATGGTATAGACCTCTATCAATCATATAATTTGTAATTCTTTCATGTGTAGCAATTGCGGACTTGAGTTGCTTCTTAAAAGTGGCTTTTACCTCAGGTGTCGCAGTTTCGGTTATATCAACTATGTTTTTCCTGTTTATTTTACTGCAATGAGAATTGCTTATTCATTGCATGCTCTTTCATTTAAAGGGAAAAATAATTTTGGTACCAAACAGGAGGTGTAAGAATGGAAAAATTGGCATTTCATGAAACATTTGAGACACATGAAATTCTAAATTTCAAAACAATATGCCTGCTTCGGTCAAAGTTTATGCAAGGCATTTGCTTTGATAATGAACTTAAAGCATTAATGGAAAAAGATGTACAACAATCCATACAAGATATAAACGAACTCCTTCCTTTTTATAAAAATAGCCAAATACTTGAATAGAGGTGGTAATATGGACGATTATTTAGACCCTAGAAATGCAGAAGGAATGCCCAATCTTGCTGATTCAGCTTTTGCTATGGATTTTTTATTATCAGTTAAAAATGGGATTCGAAATTATGGATATGCCATTACGGAAACAGCCGACCTAGATTTGAGAAATGTACTTCAAAAACAAATGGAGACCGCAATTGATCTACATGAGGAAATATCAGAATTGATGATGAAAAAAGGCTGGCTACATCCTTATGATTTTAAAAAACAAGTACCTATTGATTTAAAAGCAGCGGAGACAGCCATTCAAATTGCACAATTAAAACTATTTCCACTGGATACAGATCGTCTTGGCATGTTTGCCACTTCAAATCAATAAGAAAGTAGGTGAAGATAAATGCAAGCTGTTACGCAGTGGATTATATCGATTATCGTCTTAAACATGCAAAAAAACAAATAAGGTGGAAACAGTAAATTTTGAACAACATGAAAATACAGGAGAATATTTAAAGGAAATAACGAAAGGCGGAGCTGACATTGTTATTGACTGTACAGGGATGAGTGGTAAAATGACACCAATGGAATTTCTTGCTACAGGCTTGAAACTACATGGTGGCTCAATGGGTGGAATAGTAATAGCCTCTCAAGCGGTACGTAAAGGAGGTACTGTCCAGGTCACTGGTGTGTATGGGGGTAGGTACAATAGCTTCCCTTTTGGTGATTTCTTTCAAAGAAACGTAGATATAAAAATGGGACAGGCTCCTGTTATTCCATATATGCCATTTTTATATGATTTAATTTCAAATGGAAAAATTGATCCGGGAGATGTAGTTACACATATATTACCATAGGAGCAAGCTAAATTTGGTTATGAGGTCTTTGACACAAGAATGGATAATTGCATAAAAGTTGTATTAAAACCGTAACAGAGATGACCCGGTTCAGTTCTAAATGTGGGCTGGGCTTTATAGTCGTTTGCAGCCATTTCTATAAATTGGAAGGTGAAAAAATTGATGAAGTTATTTACAGATATTGATTTAGATGGATTTGGTTGTGGGCTGGTTGCAAAATTGGCATATGGCGAAAAAACAGATATTTCATATTGCTCCTATCGAAATCTAAATCAACGGGTTGAAAATTTTTTGGAGAATCCTGCTTCCAAAAATAACGAAATATATATTACAGACCTTGCCGTGAATGAAAATGTAGAAAAAAAGCTGGTAAAACGATCAAATGAAAGACACCCAATTCAAATCATAGACCATCACGTTACTGCAATGCATTTTAATCAATATAAATGGGCTTTAGTAAAAATAGAATATGAAGATGGCAGAAAAACTTGCGCTACTTCCCTTTTTTATGATTATTTAGTTCAACATCATAAACTTGAAAGAATGAAAAGCTTAGAAGAATTTATAGACCTTGTTCGACAATATGATACATGGGAATGGGAAAGAAATAATAATATAGCTGCAAAACGTCTTAATGACCTATTTTATATTTTAGAAAGAGAGAAGTTTGAAGAGGAAATTTTAAAAAGATTACGAGAAAACCCAACCTCATTTTCTTTAAGTGAAAAAGAAAATCTACTTCTAGATATTGAAGAAAAAAAGATTGAACGTTATATTTATTCAAAAAGTAGACAATTGGTTCAAACCTTTGTGGATGGTTTTTGTGTGGGAATTGTCCATGCTGAACAATATTTATCCGAACTAGGAAATGCATTAAATAAGCTATACCCCCATTTAGATATGATTCTTTTATTGAATCAGGGAGGAAAAAAGGTTGGTTTTCGGACTATTCATGACCATATTGATGTTTCAGAATATGCAACTCGCTTTGGTGGAGGAGGACATAAAAAAGCCTCCGGATGTGAGATGACAAAAGAGGCATTCGAAAAATTTGTTGTTAACGTATTTTCAATACCTCCGATTAAGGCTGATCCAGACCACAATGAAATCAATGTGAAAGAGACTTCTTATGGCACCAGTTATGAAAACCAAAAGGGTGAGTTCACCTATATACGACCAAATATAGATAAGGGATATGAAATAATATATGATAGAAAGAAATTGAATCAGAATTTTGAAACTTTTTGGGATGCAGAAAAATTTGTAAAACGCAATTATAATTCATGGCTTCGATTTGACACTGAATATGTCCCCTATCTTTGCAAGGAACTTTCCATTAATGAAAATTCATTTAGGGGAGATTTCAAAAACATTATTAAAAATCATCTAAATATTTTAGTTTCAAATAAATGATAAAGGATTCTAATAGGTTTTGTGTTGGAGAGTTTTATTTTTAAATTCGATGTTTCATAATCAACGATAGGAAGCACTTACATAGTCTTCTATGCAAAAAACCTTGTGTACATCGTGTAAGGTATTCAAATATGGACGATTTCCTTCTTTTTTAAACAAAAGAGCCTCTACTCCATTCACGGGTAAAGGCTCCTTTTGTCTTTTATAATTCATACAATCACGTGTGTCCTACGGGTGTGCAAGACCCTTAAATCCGTCTTCTTTTAAAATGTGAACGAGAACGATATTGCTGTGGTGCACGTGATAAATATTTTACAGGTAAACTGTAAAAATGGATAAGCCGTGTAAATGGAATAGAAGCAAAAAGCCCAAATGCACAAATGATATGGATTTTGAAAAGAAGTGGCACTCCTGCCATTAGCTGATATTTGGGTTGGAAAATAAACAGGCTGCGAAACCATGGTCCTATTGTTGCACGGTATTCATACTCAACAACTGTTGTATTATAAATTATAGTCATATACGCACCTAACCCTGCCACAATTAACAAAGCAATGACAGTATAAAAATCCGCAAAAGTAGCATGAATACGAACCCGGTCAACTGTCATTTTACGTATGAGCAAAATGATTAAACCAACAACAACCATTAATCCTGCAAATCCCCCGCCAATGATTGCCCCGGTATGGTAAAGCTCAAATGAAATCCCTAAAGTTGTATAAAAACTTTTTGGTATGACGACGCCCATTACGTGGCCAATAAAGGCAAAGACAATTCCATAATGGAAAAGAGGAGAACCAATTCTGAGCCATTTTTTCTCAAAGAACTCTGTTGAAGGTGCTGCCCATGTAAGTTGCTGAAAAGCATAACGATATAAGACACCAACAATCATAATAACAAGGGTAATATACGGAAAAATAATCCACCAAAATATATCGGCCATGACCTTACCTCCCTACCGATAAAATTCTTTTACTGGTACATAATGGGATAAGGCATTGGTTCTAGGTCTGCCTCTTCCCTGTCTTGCTCAAGCTTTTGAATTTCTTCTGCCGTGGGTGTCGGAAAAACAAACGACATTAAATTTTTGAAAATCCCGTAGTATGGGTTTTCTTGTGGTAAATGAATTAGAATCCGATGTGTGGCGGCAGCCAGGCGCCTAACCATTCGCTCTTGATCACGAATGGGTGATATAGCTAATAGTTCGTACAGCATAGGCATATAATCAGCCAGTTCATTATCAATTCGATCAAATCCGGCTTGATTAATGGTTTTCTGTAACCAGATTAATGCTGCTCCCCTTTTAGGGCTATCCCCTAATTCATGGGCTGTTAAATACAGTCCAACATTCTTTTTCAAGTCAAATGTAGCAACATATGTTTCCCTTAAATCTTTTAATAGGGTGGTTTTTAAAGGCATGATGGACCCTAAAATAGCTTCACACAGATCACCAGGAAATTCTTGGATGGATTCCTCTATCTCTGTTAGATCTTGATGAAAAGTTTCTTCAGGGTAACCTAAGACTCGGGAAGCAATGACTAAAATAGCTGCTTGTTGTTCGTGCATCTCTTACTTGCCCCTTTCAAATGGATATGTCACCATGCCTTCAGGAGGTGCTAATTCCTCAATGCTGCATGCACCCTGTTCATAATATAAGTCATCATCCATTTCTCTACGGCCAGTAGGAATAACAAATCTTTCATTGTATTTCGAAACAGCTAGTAACCGCGCCATATCCTCTGTCATTTCAACTGTTAAACCTGCTTCTTTTAATAATTGGCTTTGTTTTAATTCATCTATTCCGCCAACAGTTTTTGCCCGCATATGAACTCTCATAGCAGTTAATTTTAGTAGCACGTTACGAATAACTTCTGTATCATCTGCAGTTAAAATGGAAGCCAAATATTCCATCGGAATCCTCATTTGATCAACAGCTGGGATGTAACCATCCGTAGATAATTCATCCTCATTAACAATATGATTCATGATTGGACTAAGTGGTGGTACATACCATACCATTGGCATTGTTCGATACTCTGGGTGTAGTGGTAATGCAATTTTCCATTTTATCGCCATTTTGTAGACTGGTGAGTCTTGTGCAGCCTTTATCCATTCCTCATTGATTCCAGCCTTTTTTGCTTCTTCGATTACTTCTGGATCAAAAGGATCAAGAAATACAGAAAGCTGAGATTCATAAAGGTCTTTTGGATTTTCGACAGACGCTGCTTCTTTCACTCGATCAGCGTCATAGAGAATAACCCCAATATAACGAATACGCCCCACACAGGTTTCGGAACAAATCGTTGGAAGCCCTGCTTCTGTCCTTGGGTAACAGAAATTACATTTTTCAGCTTTATGTGTATTCCAGTTATAATAAACTTTATGATATGGGCACCCGTTCATACAGAATCGCCAACCTCGGCATGACTCTTTGTCAACTAATACGATGCCGTCCTCATCCCTTTTATAAATCGCACCAGAAGGACAAGAGGCAACACAAGAAGGATTCAAACAATGCTCACATATTCTTGGCAGGTACATCATGAATGCTTTTTCATACTCCATTGCAATATGCTCTTGCAATTTTTCTACATTTGGATCCAAAGGGACAATTTCACTACCACCTGCTAAATCATCATCCCAGTTTGGACCCCATTCAGGTTTGTCGATATATTTACCTGTAATCATTGATTTAGGGCGGGCAACTGGAAGATTTTCTTTTTTAGGACTATTAATCAGATGCTGATAATCATATGTCCACGGTTCATAATAATCATTTAAAGAAGGCATATTTGGATTATAGAATATATTCGCTAGTTTTGTAATTGGGCCCCCTGCTCGAAGACTTAGCTTGCCATTTTTGTAAACCCAGCCACCCTTAAAGCGGTTCGTATCCTCCCATCGTTTTGGATACCCGGGGCCTGGACGCGTTTCAACATTATTAAACCACATGTATTCTGTTCCTGGCCTATTTGTCCATGTATTTTTGCATGTAACAGAACAGGTATGGCAACCAATACATTTATCTAAATTCATTACCATTGCAACCTGTGCTTTAATTCTCAAGCCAATTTACCTCCTTCAATGGCCTTATGACGGCAATTGTATCTCTCTGATGCCCCGTTGGGCCATAGTAATTGAATCCATAGCTTAATTGTGAGTAACCACCTATCATATGGGTCGGTTTTAGGGAAATTCTTGTTACACTATTATGTGTACCGCCTCTTTTCTTACTTACAGTTGTGGCAGGAACACCTAGAGTACGGTCTTGCGCATGGTACATATAGGCCATTCCTCTTGGAATTCGGTAGGTAAGCACAACCCTTGCTGCAATAGCACCGTTCCGATTGTACACTTCAATCCAATCATTGTCTTTCAGGCCAATAGAAGCACCATCTTCCTCATTCATCCACACTGTTTGCCAGCCTCTAAATAAAGTGGACATATTCGTCGTATCAGTGAACATGGTGTGAATGCCCCATTTTTGGTGGGGTGTTAAATAGCGAAGAGTAATAGATTTTCCGTTATTTTCCACACCTTTTTCGCCCTTAATAAAAGGCCCATAAGAAAGGGGCGGAAGGTATAATGGCAAACCTTCACCAAAATCAAGCATTACTTCGTGATCAAGGTAAAAGCTTTGTCTTCCAGTAAGTGTTCTCCATGGAATGTTATATTCTGTATTAACCGTAAATGGTGAATATCGTCTTCCATCCTTTTCAAGTCCGCTCCAAACTGGGGTAGAAATGGCTTGTCTTGGCTGAGCGGTTATATCATTTAAGGTATAGGCGGTCTCCTCATGACCAAGTGCACTTCCTTCTAGTTTTTGCCCGGTCTTTTCTTCAAGTGATTTCCAGCCTTCCACTGCCCTCTTCCCGTTCGTAGCGCCTGACATCAACAAGATTGCCTCAATGGCTTGTTTATCCGAGATTAAATCTGGATTACCTTTTCCAATTCCTTCTCTTTTAGAGACACCTAACCTGCTAAGTAATTCTTCATATACCTTTTCACCTGGTATTTTTACACCTTTACTGCCGTACCCATTTTTAATGTTTGGACCAATAGTCGTCATTTTTTGATAAATATTAGGATAGTCACGGTTAACAATTTGGAAGTTTGGCATCGTTTTTCCAGGTATAGCTTCAATTTCTCCATCACGCCAATCCTTCACAACACCGCCTGGCTGTGCAATTTCATCCATCGTGTCATGTGCAAGTGGTGTCATCATTAAATCTTCACTAGCTGGTAAGTGCTTCTCTGCCAATTCTGAAAAGACCCTGCTGATTTCACAGAATGCATTCCAGTCACTTTTTGCTTCCCATGGAGGGGAAATGGCTGCATTAAACGGATGAATAAATGGATGCATATCTGTGCTGCTTATATCAAACTTTTCATACCAAGTTGCAGCTGGAAGAACAATATCAGAAAGAAGACCAGAACTTGTCATACGAAAATCGATACTTACTAATAGATCTAGCTTTCCAGTCGGTGCTTCATTATCAACCTTTACGGTTTCTGGCTGCCATGAATTTTCAGTATCTGTTAAAATTTGGTCAACTGCACCGATTAAATGTTTTGCGAAATACTCATGTCCTTTCCCGCTATCCCCAAGTAAATTCGAACGCCAGTTAAATAGAACCCTTGGGAAGTTTCTTGGTTCATCGGGGTTTTCAATTGCCCACTCAATTTTTTCATTTTTAATCTGTTCAACCACATAATCAATTACTTCTTTATGGTCTTTAGCCCCTTTTTTTCGAGCTTCCCTCACAAGATCAATTGAATTTTGTGTAAATTGTGGGAATGACGGCAGCCAACCAAGTCTTGCTGCTAAAGCATTCACATCTGCAGGGTGCATTTTATTGAACCTTCCACCCCACTCCATTTGCTCTTGGTTCTTCTTCACTTCATAGCGGAATTGGTCTGTCACAAAATAAAAGAAGGATGTACCGTTTTGTAAGCGCTGTGGTTTTAACCAGTCATTTGCAAAGGCAACCTGCTGCCATCCCTCAAGCGGGCGAACTTTTTCTTGTCCAACATAATGGGCCCAACCACCACCATTTACACCTTGAGTTCCTGTCAATAAAACAAGGTTCAGGATTGCACGGTAGATTTGGTCACTATGATACCAGTGGTTAGTTCCCCCACCCATTGCAATCATCGATTTCCCATTTGTCCTTGCTGCGTTGTCAGCAAATTCCCGTGCAACCTGGATAACGTGTGCTCGATTGACGCCGGTAATGCTTTCCTGCCATGCAGGCGTATATGGTTGGTCCGGATCATTATAATCAATTGGATAATCCCCAGGTAAATTCCGATTCACACCCGTATGGGCCATCATCAAATCTAGAACAGTTGTCACCTTCAAGATGTTTCCACTTTTATCTTTAATATGTTTTACAGGTACAGCACGCTTCACCACTTCCCCATCTTTTTGTGCGTAATAAGGGAATTGAATCATCACGTTTTCATCTGCTACATTGATAAAGCTTAGGAGAGGTGCAATCTCTGTCCCATCAGCTTTTTTCAGTTCAAGATTCCATTTGCTATCACCATCCCATCGAAAACCTTGGCTGCCATTAGGAACCGCTAATGCATCTGTGTGTGCATCCCAAACCAACGTTTTCCATTCACCTAACTTTTGCTCATCACCTATATCGGAAGCCCTTAAGAAGGTGCTTGTCCTATATTCATTTTGGTTTTCACTCAGGGTAACCAAGAATGGTAAGTCAGTGTATTTTTTCACATATTGGTTAAAGTAAGGGGTCTCTTTTTCAACATAAAACTCTTTTAAAATGACATGGGTCATTGCCATTGCCAAAGCAGCATCTGTACCTGCTTTTGCTGGCAGCCACATATCAACAAATTTATCTAATTCAGCATAGTCTGGACTTACACCAATAACCTTTGTGCCGTTATATCTTGCCTCTACCATAAAATGAGCATCTGGTGTTCTTGTTTGCGGTAAATTAGTTCCCCAAATAATAAAATATTTAGTGTTATACCAATCCGCACTTTCCGGAACATCCGTTTGTTCACCCCATACCTGTGGTGATGCTGGTGGAAGATCTGCATACCAATCGTAAAAACTTAGAATAGTTCCTCCAATCAATGATAGAAAACGAGCACCTGCGGCATAACTAACCATTGACATGGCAGGAATGGGACTGAATCCAACTACCCTGTCAGGGCCATATTTCTTTATGGTATAGATTGATGCGCTGGCAACCATTTCACTTGCATCTTTCCAGTTTGCTCGTACAAATCCCCCTTTTCCTCTTGCACGAACATACTTTTCACGTTTTACAGGATTACTTGCAATATTTTCCCAAGCCGTTACTGCATCATAGCCATTTTTTCGTTCTTCTTTCCAAAGCTCGTATAAATCACCTCGAACATATGGGTATTTGACTCTTACTGGGCTATATGTGTACCATGAAAAACTTGCACCTCTAGGGCATCCTCTTGGTTCATATTCAGGAAAATTATCACCTGTTGAAGGGTAATCTGTTTGCTGTGTTTCGGATGTTATAATTCCGTCCTTTACATAGATTTTCCAACTGCATGAACCCGTACAGTTAACACCGTGAGTAGAACGCACAATTTTATCATGCTGCCATCGTCTGCGATAAATATCTTCCCAATCACGTGACCGTGGACTTTCTTCCGTCCAACCATCATTTATCCGTTCGCCACGTTTTAAATACTTTAAAGATTGCAAAAGTTTATTTTTCTTTTTGTCCATTTTTCTCACCCCTTGCTAATCATATTTTCAATTGGATTGTAACGATCTCCTAAAATTCTAAAACTGTCTTCTCCTTCTTGCATTTCCTCAATAAACACTTTAAGGGTCGGGACATTGGCGGCAACCAATATTAAGCGTTCTAATTTATCTACTTTATTTATTTTATAAATAGCCTCAATAACTTCTGGAGATTTCATGGCAAAACGCATTTGTAAAAGTGCGATTAAATCTTCACGATCCTGTACTAACATGGCTTCATCTTCATATGCAAACATGTGATACACCTTCCTTCTTAAGATTTCATCATCTTAAAATAATCAGCAATCATAATATTTTTACAGGATTCTCCTACCGCTTGAATAAAATCAAGAAGTTCATTACTTTCTTTTTCAATCATTTCATTTGTGAAATAATGGGATTCGGATTTACTAAAATTTTCACCAAACTGCAAAATAAGATCGATTCCATTGTCCTGTTCGATAACCATTGCCTGATAATCATAAGCGTGGATGTGCCGTTTTTCCAATTCAGCATTCACCAGATTATATAATTTTGGTAGCACAATTCTAGCTGGACGTTCTTTATTCCTTTCCATACCTATCTTCTCTCCCATCAACAATTATGCTAATAGTTTCATTTCCTCTTGATTATGAAGTAAATCTATAAGGATTAATGCCTGAAATCTTTGTAAAACATCTTTATTTACTCCGTCCTTCGCTAAAATATCCTTTATTTCCATCACGATAAGACGAAGAAGCTGATGATCACGGGTTAAAGCAACAATTGTTTCTTTTAATTCTGGAGTCTTTTCGACAAATTCACGATATAAGCCATCCTCTTCTGCTTCAGCATGTCTTAATGTGCGCGTCTCCCAATGTTCAACCAAAATATAAGCGACTTCCAAAGCTTGTCCCGCATGATTGTCCCTTATGAGTTGGTCAATTAATTCCGTTAATTCATTTGCTTCAAGAATCGCTGCTTCATGAATCGAAGAGTGACTGTCTTTACTTCGTAACGCCGGTCCTGACATTTGTTCACACCCCTTCCTAAAAATTTCCTTAGACTTCAAAAAGACAGTATCCAAATTTAATCAATTAATGTAAATAGTCATTTTAATTCTTAAAGGTTTACCAAAGCATTCACAAATATGTAATATTTGCTTCTTGACAATTATTATATTCCTATAAAAAAAAATTACACAGTGATTTTTGTCACACCTTTACCCCTCGACATATAATAAAAACAAATCCAATATGCCGATTTGAACCTAATTTTTTAAAAATAAAAAAAGGTCCCTAGACCTTTTAATCGTTTTTGTTAAATTTATTAGTTAATTTCTGCTTTAGGACACTCACTTTTTAGCTATTGCCCCGAATTGGAATTCTAATAATTGCCATTAAATAAAAATTGATGCACAAGGCTTTAATTAGAATAATAATAAAAGTAATTTGTTTCCCGTTTAAAACCAATTTTTTCATAAAGTCCTTGTGCACTTTTATTATCTTCCCCTGTTTCTAGTGAAATCCCCTTTGCTCCCGTTTCTTGAGCGAATGAAATAGCCTTTTTTAAAAGTGCCTCCCCATACCCTTTTTTACGTGCATTTGCTTTTACGTACAAATCATTTAAAAGCCAAGATCTTTTCATACTTACAGATGAAAATAAAGGATAAAGCTGAGTGAAACCAACTGGTTCATTTTCTTCAAAGACAATAAAAATAACCGATTCCCTATTTACCAATCTCTCCTTTAAAAATTCACTTGCCCCTTCAATATCCTGCTCCTGGTTGTAAAATACACGGTACAAATTAAATAATTCTGTTACAGAATCAAGATTCTCAATTGAAGCTTGAATTATTTCCACAAGCGTTTCCCCTTTCCGCAAAAACGGACAAAAATTTAAATGGTTATTAAGACTAAATATAGCATTAATATCCTACTTTTTCATTTTTTTAGCATTACAGGGTAATATGATTTCAATTATTAAAAACCTCATGCCCCAAATTTTAATATTCCTTTTTAGTGAATTTGCCGTGGCCTTTTATCATCCTTTTTCATTTGTTAATAGTAGTCTATAAATTGGAGGTGAAGGATAGATGGGAACAAAAAGTAATTCTCACCTTTCATTTCTTACATGGAATTTATATTTAGGTGTTGATCTCACCCCATTAATGACATTTAGAGTGTCCCAAATGCCAAAAAGAGTGACAAGAGTTTTCCGGCAATTTCTCGCTACAAATTATCCTAGCCGTGTAAAATCAATTGCCCGTGAAATTGCCTTAAAAAAACCGGACTTGATTGGTCTTCAGGAAGCTGTGAGATGGCAGCTTGAAATACCGAATGAAAGAACCATTACCTATGATTTTATTTATATGCTTTTAGAAGAGCTCAATAAATATGGCTTACAATATGAAATTGCTGTAGAAAACCATAATGTTTCAGCACAACTTCCTGACAGTCTTGGAAATATCGTTCATTTACTTGATAGAGATATCATTTTAATCCAGAAACATAAAGGACTAAGAATTATCAACAAGAGCGCAGGTACATTCAAAACTCATTTAACCGTTCAGGTTGCAAGACAAAAACTTGAGATTCTAAGAGGCTGGACCTTGACTGATTTGGAATTAGATATGAAAAGGTTTAGGATCATAAATACGCATTTAGAGGAAATCTCTTCGCTTCAACTTGAGCAAGCAAATGAAATTATTTCAGGCCCCTCTAAAACTGATTTACCTGTAATTTTATTGGGTGATTTTAACTCTAGTGCAAGTGGAAACGACACACCGACATATCATTTTCTAATGGAAAATGGTTTTCAGGATGTTTGGAAAGAAGTTGGAGAGGGACCTGGATTTACGTACGGCCAAAATCCAGATCTATTAAATGCTAAACCTAATTTAAATACTAGAATCGACTATATTTTATTTAAAAATGGCTTGAAACCGGTTGAGGCTGAAATAATTGGAAATAAACAAAGTAGTAGAACCCCTACTGGTCTTTGGCCGTCCGATCATGCGGGGGTATATGGAAAAATGATTTTACAATAAAATTTTTTTAAAAAAAGATTAAAAATAGCAATGCTGTTTAGCAAAGAATATAGCTGCATTGCTATTTTCCTTTTTTAGTTCACTTAAGAATATTGTTAAAAAAGTAATGTAAACTATAGCATCCAATCAACCCAGCATTTTTTTTGTTCCACTTTGTTTCTTAAAATCCTCTTTTTACATCTACCTTGTTTTCTATTCGTTTTCCATTTTCGATTTTATTTAATGTTTCAATAAAGCATGTAACAGCCTCTTCTGGTGAAGTGAGAGCTGAAATATGAGGGGTAAGGGTTACATCCTTTCTTTCCCAATACGGATTTGATAGTGAAAGAGGCTCTTCAGAAAAAACATCTAAAACAGCATGTTTTACGTTCCCTTTATCTAATGCAGTAACAAGCGCATCGTCACTTACGGTTGCTCCCCTACCTACATTAATAAAAATCGTCTCACTGAGAGAATTGAAAATATGACCATTAAATATATGAAAAGTGGAACCAGTTAAAGGTAATGTATTTATAACAAAGTTTGCAGTAGTTAATGGAGGTTGTCCTGTGATTGGATAAACTTTTCTAAAGAAATCCTTTTTAGCTCCGCTTAAGGATACTCCATACACAGTCATATTTAGTGTTGTGAACAGCCTCGCAATTTCTTGGCCTATAACACCCGTTCCATAAATAATTACCGTTTGTTCATGTAGGAATTTTGGAGCAATTGGCTCCCAGACCCTACATTTTTTTAAATGATTAAACTTCTGATGGCATTGAAGTTCCCTCAGAATATAACTTAGGCAATATTCCCCAATTTTTTGACCAAATGAGCAAATGGTTCTAGTCAATAAAACCCTCTCATCCCATTCTCTTTTATATAAAAAGGAGTCTACTCCAGCACCAAAGGAATGAACCCATTTCAAATGGGATAATTCAAATATCGGGCTTGGCCTAAAAGAAACAAAGGCATCTGCCCATCCTAAATCGTTTTCAGTTACCTCACTTTCCGAAAGAAAACGGAAATTTTTCCCCACGATTTCCTTTTCTAAAATAGTTTGAACCTCTTGAAACATCCTTCCGGTTATGACAATATTATTTATTTTCATTCATACACCAACCTTCATTTAGTGACAATCCTAGAATACAACTTTTTTGAATATTACATCAATACCCTATAAGTGGAAGTTCTCTACATATAGGAGTATTATATTTTTGTAGAAAAATAATATCTTAGTTTTAGGGGGTCATCATGAGTTATATAAAACGCGGCACAAGGTCATTTCGAATGGCGAATTTGGCCTTGTTTGCCGGTGGATTTAACACATTTTCCATCCTTTGGGGTACTCAACCATTATTACCTGAGATTTCAAAGGATTTTCATATATCACCAGCAGTATCCAGTTTAACTTTATCGTCTACAACGATTGCTTTAGCTATCAGCATGCTTTTTGTTGGATCTCTTTCAGAGGTTTTCGGCCGTAAATCAGTTATGTCAATATCGCTAGTAGCATCATCAATTTTAGCCATTTTAACTGCATTAAGTCCGAATTTTCACATGCTCCTTTTTCTCCGAATTTTAGAAGGAATCGTTTTGGCAGGTTTACCTGCCATCGCCATGGCTTACCTTGGTGAAGAAATTGAACCATCCAGTCTTGGAATGGCAATGGGCCTATATATTAGCGGAAACTCGATTGGCGGTATGGGAGGCCGAATAATAGGTGGAATTTTATCTGACTACTTTGGATGGAAAATAGCTCTTTCGGGAATTGGCCTTATTAGTTTAGCTGCAAGCTTGTTATTTTGGTATACCTTACCAAAGTCAACTCATTTCCAACCAAGAAAATGGGATATGCGAAAGCTATCAAAATCCATGCTCAACCAGTTTAAAGAACCAGGTTTACTCCATTTATTTGTAATTGGATTTTTGTTACTTGGTAGTTTTTCTTCCCTTTACAATTATATTGGTTTCCAGCTTATTGCTCCTCCTTATAATTTAAGCCAAACCATTGTTGGATTTATTTTCATTGTCTACCTAGTCGGAACCTTTAGTTCAACATGGATGGGAATTTTGGCTGATCGATATGGTCGAAGAAAGATTTTACAAATATCCCTTTTCATCTTTTTAGTTGGAGCCTTAATTACACTAAATGCTAATCTTTGGGTAAAACTAGTAGGAATCGCTATTTTCACCTTTGGCTTTTTTGCTGGTCACTCCATTGCTAGCGGGTGGGTTGGAAAATTATCTACACATGATAAAGCCCAAGCATCCTCCTTGTACCTATTCTTTTATTATGTTGGTTCAAGCATTGCAGGTACAGCAAGTGGGTCCTTTTACAGTGACTTTGGCTGGGTAGGTGTTGTCACCATGATTCTAGTCTTTTCAGTTATTGCTATACTCCTATCATTTCGCCTGTCAACAATTGCAAAAAATCGAATGAAGATTACATCGGGGAAATTACATTTAAAAGTCAAGACCTAACTTACACAGAACCCACTTTTTTATAAAAAGTGGGTTCTTTCTTTATAAAGATGCTGTATTTTAGGAAGATTTAAAAAGTTGTAAATATTTACTCAAATACAATATAATTCTATATATGACAATTTTCCCGTAAAATTGACTGAACATTAGGGGGCAACAATATGAGTTTACAAAGTTACATGTTTCGAACATTATTTGTAGTAATTCCAGCAACTTTCCTAATAGGGCTCGCTGTAACGTATGGAAATGGAATTCAAGGTAATGCGTTTTGGGTGACAAATTTATCTACAGTTGGCTTAGGAACATTGGTGGGAATTTTATCAGCCACCATAAACTATAAGCGTTTTATAAAACCAATAACAAAGATCAATGATTTTTTAATTACATTATCAAACGGTCAAATATCTGAACATCTTAATGAACAATCTGTTTGTGAACTTAAATCCATTGCCATTGCTTTAAATCAAACAGTGGATTCATGGAGTCAAGTACTAAATAAAGTTTATTATGCATCAAATGAGGTTACTGCTTTCACCCAACAACTATCAACCAGTGCAGAACAAACGACAACAGCAACAAGTAGTATCTCTCAAACTATTGAGGAAGTCGCATTAGGGTCCGATAAACAAGTAAAGGTTATACAGAACGCTTCAGAAGTTATATTCCAAATGTCAAAAGGATTATCAGAGGTTGTTAATCACACGAATACGGTAACGGATAGTATAAATGATTCATTAGATAAAACAAATTTGGGAACTGAATCTATTTTATCAGCAGGAAACCAAATGAATTCAATCCATGTTAATGTAAAAGAATTAGCAATCATAGTAAGTGAATTAGGTAAGCGTTCTCAAGAAATAGGCAAGATTATTGAAGTTATAAATGGAATTGCAGCACAAACAAATCTTTTAGCATTAAATGCTGCCATAGAAGCAGCCCGTGCAGGTGATCAAGGAAAAGGCTTTGCAGTAGTAGCAAATGAAGTCCGCCAATTAGCAGAGCAATCTTCTGCATCTACCTTACAAATTAGCCAGTTAATCTCACATATTCAGAATGAGACAAATCAAGTTGTTCAAGCAATGGAATCTGTAAATTTAGAAGTGACAGACGGAATTGAAATTATGAAAATTGCTGGAGACTCTTTTTCTCAAATACATATATCCATTAGCAATGCAAATAACCAGATGAAAAAAGTCGAATTAGCTATCCAAGAAATGTCTGACGGGGCACAAAAAGTAGTGCAATCAATGGAGGAGATTTCACAGGTGGCAAATAGCTCTGCAATTGCTACACAAACTGTTGTGGCTTCAACTGAAGAACAAGTTGCATCAATGGAGGAAATAACCTCTTCCACCCTTTCACTGACAAAAATGTCAGAGGAATTAAATGATTTAATCAATAATTTTAAATTATAAAGCATTGAAATAATTATTTATAAAAAAAGATTATCTATTTATCAATTTAATTCCTTTATTTTTATCGGGAACGTATCGCATATTCATTTTATAAAGGCGCATGTAAAAATCCATTCATTTTCCCCTTTTCATTAGGATAAATGAATGGATTTTTTTATATTGACTAAAATGGATGGTAAGGAGGAAGGAAAAATGAATAATTCGATGGCTTTGATTATTAAATTTGTGACCTGCTTGGTTGCATATGCATTAGGACTTGATCTGTTTTTCAATGCTAGATGGACAGATATTGTATCGTTTAGTATTTTGATGACCGTTGTATCTTATTTTATTGGAGACAGAATTTTGCTAACACGGATTGAAAATAAGAATGCTCTTATTGCGGACTTTCTTTTATCTTATACGGTTCTGTGGATTTTCGGGAGCGTACTTCTTAATAATTACATACAAATTGCTTGGGGAAGTATCATATCAGCCGTTGTAATAACAGCAGGTGAATACTTTGTTCATAAATTACTACTGGGTTCCCATCCAGATCGGGACCCAATAAGAAGAACTGCTCCTGACAGGCTTGCTTATGGGATGGAAATGTCCGAGGAAAATGAGCTGCTAAAAAAAGAATAAATTTCTTTACAACAATCGAGTAGGAGGGGGTGACTAACCCCCGACCTCTCACGCCACCGTACGTACGGTTCCGTATACGGCGGTTCCATTTATGTCTGACGCAGTTGTGAATATCTCTCATAAAGACTTTTCAGCCCTCGCATCTCCCAATAG
>JAUZPL010000220.1 GCA_030705955.1 Bacillota bacterium
ACCAGTAAAAGCCCTCCGAATCCTGGTAAACAGTAACGTCAGGATTGGATAATAATCCGTCTTCCACAGTGATATGCTGAAATGCATAATTCTGTTGTGCAGAGACATGCGACAAGAAAAATGCCAGGGAAAAGAATATAATTAAGCAACCTTTCATATCGGGGAATAAAAGTAGGCAATAAGATAACAAATAGTGTGTTGGTCGATTTTACGTCTGAATAATAAAGAGCTGAAGAAGATGTGATTCGACAAAAGGTTGTTTGGCGAAGATGCCAACGTCAGCAGGTGATCTGGATTTTGTTTATAAGAAACCAATAAGGTTTGCAACCAGAATAAAAGTAAAAGACATGTCATAAAAATAATGTATATAATCTATTGACTATCATGTATTTTGGTTCAACTTTAGAGAGAAGTTATTTTTAAAAAAATTGTTTTCTTGTCAAAAATGCAGGGAGTGTAAAATGAACTGTGTTTTTATAGAACCGGGGCTGACAATATATAGCAGATAATTCCTTAGTCTTATTTCAATAAATTTACCCCGCCATCTATCGTAAATAAACCTGCCTATCGGCGAGCAGGCAAAGAATGACAATTTATTTTTCGCCTTTACTGCAGATTCTTTGTTGCTGCACGAGCTACTAGCGCCAATTACCATAAAATAATTTTCAGCAATGAAGTCCATAATATTTTATTTTACTATTTTTAATACATGAATAGAAGAACAGGTGCAAAGGGCGCTTTGCTTGATGAATATGAGAGGGCGCTTTCAGAATTGAAGTTGGTGATCTCGGACGTTTCTCCAATGGAGCTTGCGTTGCCGGTAGACAAAACAACCACAGACCTAAACTGTATATCCATCCAATCTATTTTGACGCATATATTGTATGCCGGTTATTCTTATGCAAACTATATACGCAAATTAAAAAACGCGCCATTTAAACTTTGGGAAAAAGCCACCCGCCCTGTTATAGCAGATTACGAAAATGACCTAGACCAAATGTTTTCATACACCATTGAAACATTCGGCTTTTTTAATGAAGAGGAAACGATGCAGCCAACCAGCAACAAGATTTTGACACACTGGGGCCAAAGTTATGATCTTGAACAAATGTGGGAGCATGCTATTGTTCATGTACTAAGACACAGAAGGCAAATAGAAAAATTTAAGAAAATAGTTGGGTGAATTTTGCAAGCGCACCATAATCTACATGACCATTTCAGAATTCATATCAAAACAACTTCCTGAACGGCAGCAGATTTTAAGTGGTATCCATGAAATTATTATTAAAACAGACCCGGGGATTAAAGCTAAAGTGGAGCCGATGATGGGAAAAGATATGATTGTTTATAACGCTTCCGGTACTTTTAAATATGGACTTTCCAGTGTAAAGAAATATATGACGTTGCACTTAATGCCAATTTATGTTTCTGCAACTTTGTACTCGAAGTATAGGAACCTTTTTGAGGCAGCTAATTTTCAAAAAGGATGTATCAATTTTAAGAACGAAGAAGAAATGCCGCTGAACATTTTACGACAACTAATTGTGGATTGTTCCAAAATTGATCTGCTAAAAATCAAAGAAGATTACATTAAATCCAAAAAGACTTCACCGAAATAACCAATCTGATAACTGGTGAAAACTCCCTTCATCATTCAATATTCCTTGTTCGCTATTCTTTAATCCCATTAAAATAGACCAGGCTATAATAAGCTTTTTTATTTTGATATTGCCAAAGGTGCTATTGCAGTTAGTCGTAAAACGGGGTTACAGGTCTCCATGGCGTGTATAAATGCTGGTTTTGTAAGATTGCAAACTTGTGTACTTAAAGCTTTAACGAAAGTCCGACGCCGCCTGAATAGGTACTACCCATTCCGGGGTTTAAATTATACTTCACTCTTGCCAGAACATTAATTGTTTTCCATAAAGGATATTCTAATTCCAGTAATAGGGGTATTTCATAATCGTCGTAAGAGCTTACATTTCTAAACCAATGCTGAGTCGTACTATCACTTTCATCAATGTAATACTCACTTGTTCTTATGGTATAGGTCCATCCACTTGCGACGGCAACTTTTAATGGCGACTGTGTATCGATGTGATATTTGAATAACAAAGAAAAGTTATTGTCCACCGCATTTATCTTATTTAGACTTGCAGGTAAAGCAGTATAATAGCCTGGTAATTGGTAAGTCATATTTTCAAACTCTGTTGCAATTGAAATGTTTTTAGAAAATTTATAGTCGAGTTGCAACCAAACATATCGG
>JAUZPL010000221.1 GCA_030705955.1 Bacillota bacterium
CTGAAAATCTTGGTTGGGTCAAGGATGAGAAGAATGCGGAAATCAGAGAGAAATTTAAAAAAGTTTTCGATTGGTTCGATGAAGTTGGCGATGAAGACAATCCGAACTCAATCGTTCTGCGTATTGCTCTCACAGAGGGGACTATTATTGACAACGAAGAAAAATACGGTGAACGTCAGTATGAAATTGATTTTATCAATAAAACTGCAAAATAAATCCCTAAAGAATAAGTAGCTTCTAATTTGAGATACAAAAAAATGCCACTACTTTATTATAAATAGTTTCTAACTTAGTTTTCTAAACCCAACATTAAACAGTTTATTGTTGGCCTTTTGGAGTATTTCTAAGAATATAGTAAAGCGGCAAGGTAGGTTATAAAACTGACCTTGCCACTTTTTTCGTTGCATGGAAAAATACCAACTGGTATGAAGTGTGGCAGATTTGAAATTAATTAGTTGATGGAAACATATCAGTAGTAAAATTTATGCACTTCGGTAGCTTGCAGGAATATGTCCATCATTCTTTAGAATAGGTTGTTATCCCATTTGTATATAGGTTATCTACTAACTTGAACAATTCTTCTGACGATAAATCCTTTTCTTGTCGTATCCAAAGGCGAAATAAGGAAAGTGATGTTGATATGTAAAACTCAATCAAGTATGGCGTTAAGGAATTATATTCTGGAAAGTTCAAGCCCAATCTATCAAAGGGAATTTCTCTTTTCAAGCGTTCTAAAAAACGAATACTTCCATAATCGCCCAAAAGGGCTTTGAGAACTAAGATATGCTCGTTATTTTCCAAACAATGAAGCGCATTTTCCATAGGGTTGGTAGATGCTTTATTATTAGTCAATTCCCTTTTCATGTAGTTCAATAAATCACTTTCAACAAAGTCTAACAATTCGTAAATATCAGCGAAGTATTGATAAAATGTGCTACGGTTATATCCTGCCTTGCTGGTAATATCCTTAACTGAGATCTTTTCAATTGGCTTTTGACTATATAACTCACAAAAAACATCTATAAAAGTTTGTCTTGTTTTTTCTGTAATTTCAGGTTGCTTTTTCATTTTATCCTCCTTTCGTGAACAAAAATATCATCCGACAAATAATAAAAAACTGATGGTTGATAAGGCTATAATAAAGATTTACAATCCTATTATACAACGCGTTGTCTTATAATCAAGAGAAAATATTATTAATACATAGGAGTGGGGTTTATGTCAGTAAAACAAAATAGAATTTTAATTTTTGGTGCAGGTGTTATAGGGAGCATATACGCAATGCAATTCATTGAAGCAGGGCTTGACGTTACTATGTTTGCACGTTCTAATAGATTTAAAACATTGAAAGAAAATGGGCTACAATATAATGAAAAAGGTGCGGTTAAATCTATAAAAGTAAATGTCATTGATAAGCTTGAAAATGATGATGTATATGACTTTATTTTCGTTACAGTCCGTTACGATCAATCCGAATCAGCGTTGTTAGCACTAAAAGACAATCAAAGCAAAAATATAATTACGATGACAAACAGTTCAATTGGGTTTTTGACCTGGCAAGATATTGTTGGAGATAGACTTTTACCAGGTTTTCCCAGTGTTGGCGGACAGATTAAAGATGGAATATTGTATGCTCGGATTCCACCAAAGTTTCTAATAGCTACTATGTTTGGAGAAATTAGTGGTTTAGAGACAGAACGTGTAAAAAACCTCGCACAATTATTTAAAACAGCAAACCTTCCCTATGCAATTAATAAGGATATGAACTCGTATCTAATAACACATTCAATATCGGATATTGCACTTTTGGGCGGTTTATATTTTGAAAATAAGATAAGTGATGAAAAAACAGGAAGAACCAGAAAAACGGCACACAAAATAACAATCACTTTAAAAGCGTATTTAAGGGCAATACAAAAAGCTGGAGTATCTATTAATCCATCTGCATTTAAAATTGTGATTAAATTTCCAAATTTGATTCTGGAATTTTTCTTTATGATGTGGCTACGGACTAAAATGGTGAAGGATATGATGCTACCGGATTATGCGAATAGTGCAAACAACGAAGTTGTGAAACTTAATAACGATTTATTGAAGTTTTTAAGTCAGAAGGGGATTACACCATAAGAACGAAAAAAGATA
>JAUZPL010000222.1 GCA_030705955.1 Bacillota bacterium
AAACGGAGAAAAACCCTTTGTTTCAAATAATAAATTAACTCATTTGCTTCTTGGTGAATGGAGCTATTTAACGATTGAATGGTTTGTGATTCGATAATACCTTTTATTATTCTTTTTTGCTTTTCAAGGTCACTGCGTTTTTGTTCTTTTAAATTTTGATCTTCCATTGAGCTTTGGATAAGCGTATTTATTAATTCTGTAACCCTAGAAAGCTCCATTTCTGAAGCAGCAACAGCCATTTTTGTTAGATCATTAGAAATAAATGGATAAAAAGAACGTTCAAACTGATCCATTCCAGAAATAGCATTATTGGTTTTACCCATTTTCTCTTGTAATGCCTGCATACTTGATAAACTATGAAGGTGGGGTTTTCTAATTCCATATTTGACAAGCTGTTCTTGAACATATTCTACAACTGTTTCTTTTTCTTCATCGTTTTCAGCGAGGTCAATCGCATTAATAATAAAGAACATTTTATCTAATTGGAAAGAATATTTTACACGACCTAACTGAATTAAAAATTCTCTATCTGCCTTTGAAAAAGCATGGTTATAATAGGTGACAAAAAGAATAGCATCTGAATTTTTTATATAGTCAAAAGCAACCCCTGTATGGCGAGCATTAATGGAGTCGGCCCCTGGAGTATCTACAAGTGTAATTCCTTTTCTTGTCAGTTCACAATCATAATAAAGTTCAATCCACTCAATAAAACATGATCTTTCCTCTCTTGAGACAAAATCACTGAATTCATTTAGTGTGGTATTTATAACCTTTCCTAGATGTTGTCCATATGATTCATACCCTTTTGTAAATGCTTGCAGAAATGCGTAATGGGTTTTCTCAAAGGCACCAAATTGATCCTTTTGCAGCACAATTTGATCCATTTTCTTTACTGCATCCTCAAAATTTAATGCACCTAAACCGAATACCTTTAGGGAACGATTTAAATCCTCTTGCATAGCCGCCACTTCTTTAAATTTCACAAGGACAGTTCCATGAGGATTCTTTTCATTAATAGGTTTGATTTTATTAATTGCTGCAGTCGTAGGATTAGGTGAGACTGGCAGGACCTTTTCTCCCATCAAAGCATTTGCAAATGAAGATTTACCTGCACTAAATGCACCAAAGAGAGCTACTGTAAAACCTTTATTTTCTATTCTTTCCGCTTTTTCTTCCAATTCATTAGCAAGCTTTTTAAAGCCTGGAAGTTCATTTATAAGCTTTGACGTTTTCTTCAACTTTAAAGATGTCTCCATAAGCTGGTCATTAGTCCTGGAATGTTCAAGAGAATTAATTAAGATTGATTGATTTGTTTCATGAACATTTTTTTGCACTGTTAAACTGTTTGAAACATAACCTCCACGAACCACTTCAAATACTTCTTCTTGAGTTGTAAAGAGCCGATCAAAATCTTGATCCTCCTCGGATTTTCGCCATAACAATTCTTCTAATATTTTCCGTTTTCGATTAAAGTTCTTTTCAAACTTTTTCACTTCGTCAAATGCATGAACATACCGTTCAATATTTGTAAACTCTTGATAAAAACGCTCTTTTATAATCGCATTTCGATTATCTAAAGCCTTCAAAAAAATGGTTCTATATTCAAATAAAAGGTTTTTTGCTATTTTTTTAATATCATTTGCCACATCATTTGTGTAATTTAAAACATAATTACCAGATAATCTTGCTCCAGATTTCACAGCATTAACTAATAAATCCTTTTGAAAATGGATGGCAAAAGAGAAAATATTTCCAGCTAATTCGGATTGTTCAAGGCCATGCACTTTCAATGTCCGTCCCAAAAATTCGCGCAAATGCCATTCAAGCTGTGATTTGGTTTTTTCAAGCATATCTTGGTAAAAACGTTCTAACCTTGCTTCCCGTTCTGCAAGCGTCTTTTGTTTGCCAAAAAAACCTACCTTGAATTCAGGCTGACAGGCTTCTAGATAAGCTTCTGCTAAAGTTCGTGTTTCGGATGGCATCAAATAAGCAT
>JAUZPL010000223.1 GCA_030705955.1 Bacillota bacterium
TATTCTATTCCTAAGTTGATGAAACTAGGACAGTTTGAGTTTGAAGATGAAAAGATTGGTATTGTATTTCCAAGTTATTATGGAGGGGTTCCCAAAATTGTTGAGGAGTTTTTAAATAAAGTTAAACTAAAAAGTAAATATATTTTTGCCGTAGTGTCTTTTGGATCTCTTTCAGGAGCAGTCATACCTGAGCTTTTAGAAATTGGGAAAAGAAATCAAATCCAGTTTTCATACATTAATGAAATACTTATGGTTGACAATTATCTTCCAGTGTTTGACATGGCTAAAGAGATTAAAAAAGAGCCAAAGAAAAATATAGAGGAAAATCTTGAACAAATAATTAATGATATCCAGGTTGAAAAAGTATATATAAAGAGACACGCTGTAGTTATAAGATCTATTGAAGCAATATTGAAAAAGTTTCATTCTAAGACTAAGGCTAACGTTGAATATGATAAGAATTTCTATGTTGAAGATACCTGTAATAGCTGCAAAGTTTGTGAGAACGTTTGCCCAGTAAATAATATTAATGTAGATAATAAACCTGTTTATAAAGGAAATTGTGAGCAGTGTTTAGCCTGTATTAATCATTGTCCACAGAATGCTATACGACTTAAACAGGAAAAAAGTAAAGCTAGATTTATTAATAAAAATGTTAAATTGAAGGAAATAATAGAGGCAAATAATTGATCCATTTTAAGAGGCAAAGGAATGCTTAATTATAAGGGAAAAGTTACCTTGGTTACAGGAGCGTCATCTGGTATTGGAAAAGCATATGCAGAAGAATTGGCTTCAAAGGGATGCCACGTTATATTAAGATCAAGATCAAAAGAAAAATTAGATATATTAACTCATTTAGTGAAGTGTTTTAGGTAGAAAATCGTAGGATAGAAGTAAGGGCTCTTGCGTTGTGCCAGGGCCTGCCAAAACTGATTTTTTTAATGTTATAGGAATAGAACATTTACCAGGAGACGCTAAAACTCCTCAAGAGGTAGTGAAAACTGCGTTCAGAGGAATTGAGAAAGATAAGAGCTTGTTACGGTGAAAGGTATCATAAGTGAGTGATAAATTCCCAATAATTAGATTGATGATTGGGGGGAGGGGCGTTTTGTTTCCAGCATACAATGTGCGAAAATATAGGTAGTATAAGTATGTGAAAAATTCTTGACCGATCGTTCTCAAAATGTTATTATTAATTCTATAAAGGAGGGAACAGGATGGGACGAAGTAGAGAATTTGATGAAAATGTAGTTCTTCAGAAAGCAATGGAATTATTTTGGAAACAAGGCTACGAAAAGACATCGTTAAGCGATTTGGTAGAGCATATGGGAATCCATCGTAGAAGTTTATATGATACCTTCGGTGATAAACACACATTATTTTTAAAAACCGTAGATTTTTATGAAGAATTAATAAAAAATAAAATGCAGGCTGGAATTTCACATGCAGAAACAGCAAAACAAGCTATAAAATTTATCTTTGATTTTACCATCGAAGGATATGAAGATAAACAATGGGGTTGCTTAATTGTAAATTCTGCAACAGAGATGGCTCTTAGGGATAAAGAGATAGAAGAAAAAATAAAAAAGACATTTATGCAAACAGAACAACTTATTGCTGATCTTGTTCGAAAAGGTATGCAAACATGTGAATTTTCTTGTAAGTATGATCCAGAAGTTTTATCAGAAATACTTCAAAATACATTACTTGGAATTCGCGTGCAGTTAAGGATGTCAGCGAGCAAAGAAAAATTACATCGTATGGCAGATTTTTTCTTAGATTTATTAAATAATTAATTTTTTTATATCAATTAGAACGATTGTTCTCAAAAAATATTATGAAGATTTATTTAAAAATTTCTTAACAATAAAGAATCTCAAACAAAATCTGGTTTGAAATTATGTGATGTAAAATCAAAATGTTGAAAGTTAGTATTTGTTTAGGATTGAGTGATGAAA
>JAUZPL010000224.1 GCA_030705955.1 Bacillota bacterium
AGACCTAATTCATCCATTTTGGCACGGACAGCAGATAACACCTGTGAACTTCCGACGTACTGATATTGAGCTCCTTGAGCTTCTTTTTGGAGATAAGGAACAGACTTCCTTACCTCCACTAATTTTTGATATATATTCATTATTCTTCATCCTCCAATTCACTAATACGTTGTTCCAAATCCGAAGCCAATTCATCAACTTCCTCTGCTAAAGATTCTAAATCTTCCCATAATTGAGGTGATATATTTTCCGAATTGCTATCCAAAAAGTTTTCAACCGCACTACCAATAGCAGTTTTCCTTGATATTGAAGATCCTTTAACAGTTCTCATTTAATCCTAATCCCCTTTGATTGTTTAATTTCACAACCTGGTATTTCTTCGCCTTCTTTTAACGCTTTTAAGATAGCCTTCTTGTCGATCTTCTCAGGCTGAGGTATCATAAAGATGGATGGAATCACACTTTCGTCCATTACTTCCACAGATGGAGGATTCAGCTGGATAGATACTGTTAAAGTTGGTCGCTTCACTTTATCAATTCCACTAAACTCCATTTCGTGCTGCAAATACTCTTTAATGCTGCTTACTTTGTTTTCTAACGCTTTCCGTTTGTCAGCTAAACGCTTTTCCTCTACTTTTAACGCTTCCATATCGGATTCAAGACAGCGAATAAATTTTGCTGTGTGCTCGACTTTATCTTCTAATGCTTCCGATATAGCCGATAGTGTATCAATAAAAGTCTCCTCGTCCAATGTGTCAGCCATATCAAGTAATCCAACATACGACTGAGTAAGGTCATAAAGTTTCATTCCTTTTCCTCCTTGTGACATAATTTTTTTCGTAAGACGAACTACTCTTTTATTTCGAAATCCATTTTACCTGTGCCATTCATCTTAACTTCCATACTTACACGTTCTTTGTTAGATTCATTTGAAGGTAAAATTGAATTTGCTAATTTTGCAATTTCCATCAACATCTTGACATTGTTATAATCATCTTCAGTTAAAAGGTTTGCTCCACATTTAGGGCAAGGCTTGTTTACCCATTCAGAGTATTCTTCAACTTTCACAGACATATCATTAAAATCACAAGAATCACATTTAATACCATAAATATTTAAGTCTACTGGATTAGTCATTTGTTTTGTTTCCTCCTATTTTTAGTTCGTAATTTCTTTCAAATATCAATCAATCGTTTGAAATGTAATTCCGTACACGTCATACAGGTAACGCTCCAGGTTATCTTTTAAAATGATTACATCACCATCAATGGCGATATCATCATTAGAAAGAATCTCCGTACCAAAGTAATCAGTCCCAGCATGGGCAGAACAATCAGAACCTACAAATCCTTTACGATTTACTTCACTTATGGCTGGATGTTCTAAATCATGCAGCATGATCGTCACCATCTTTTGACGAACCACTTAGATCCACATCCTCTACCATGTAACCTTGTAATTGAGGATCTTGGAAAAATTCTTCTTCGGTAAGAACAAATAACAGCTTAATTCCATCTACGACAGTTGTAACGGTATAAGGATATTTGGGATCACCTTCTCTTGTCTCTACTTTCACATTAGGATAATCCACGATTTCAGCTAATTTTTTTGTACTTACATGTACGTAGTCGCCCCACATATCAACAGCAATGACACCATCGTTTAATAATTCCTCACGAATGGCATTAAATTCTTTGATTTTTTCAATATTCATTTTCAAATCCTCCTAAGATACTTTATTTTCGTTTTCTTTGGCTTTTTGCGTTAAAATCTTGTGTAAGTATTCATAAACTTTTTTCTCTGTTTTATCGAAGTCAGGCCCTTTGATGACAACAACTTTCATAAGTACCTCCGTTTTAATTTAATGTAGTAAAATTTATGAGTTGCTCATTTAACGATCTGTACAATCTTCTGTTTTGACTATTTTCCTTTGATGAAC
>JAUZPL010000225.1 GCA_030705955.1 Bacillota bacterium
AATTCTTAAAGGATGGTATACTTTCGATAGTATTTCAGTATCCAATTAGGAGGCAAAACCAAATGGCTATTACACATGTAACAGATCAAAACTTCGCTGAAGAAACAGGTTCCGACCTAGTACTTGTCGATTTTTGGGCACCATGGTGCGGACCTTGCAAAATGATCGCTCCTGTACTAGAAGAACTTGATACAGAATTCGATGGCAAAGTAAAAATTACAAAACTTGATGTAGATGAAAACCAAGAAACAGCTGCAAAATTTGGAGTTATGAGCATTCCTACATTACTAGTTCTTAAAGACGGTGAAGTAGTGGATAAAGTGGTTGGATTCCAACCAAAAGAAGCATTAGCAGGTGTATTAGAAAAGCATGTATAATCTGAGGAACCTTAGTCAACTGGCTAAGGTTTTTTGTTTGTGAAAAAATTTCATATTGAAGGATGTGGGGTATGATTATAAAAAATCGCTCTGAAACGTATGAATTATTGTGTTTAAGATTTTTGAATGCACGAATGAATTTATCTACTAAAGATTTGAATAATTATTTAAATCTTGAAAAAGGCTATATTGGTGAGCTGAAGTTCGACAAATTGCTATTGGAGAATGTCTCTGATGAATTACTAACCATAAATGATTTATTGCTGGAATATAAGAATACTTTTTTTCAAATTGATTCAGTTCTAATTTCTAAAGATACAATTTTTTTAAACGATGTCAAAAATTTTGAAGGAGATTATTATGTTGATGGTGACTATTGGTACACGATTTCTAAAAATGAAATAAAGAATCCTTTAGAGCAGTTGAAACGAAGTGAGTCTTTGTTCCGCCGATATCTCCATAGCCTTGGATTTTCCACTACTATCGAATCCCAGCTTATTTTTATCAACCCCAAATTTTATTTATATCAAGCCCCAATGAATGAACCAATTATTTTCCCATCCCAGCTTGATCATTATATGAACAAATTAAATAAGAGAGCAGTTAAGGTACAAGATAGACATATGAAGCTAGCTGAACATTTAGTAGCTAATCATATAAAAAAGTCCCCGTTCACTCGTTTGCCTAGTTATAGCTATCAACTTTTAAAAAAAATGATCATGTGTAAGCGATGTTATTCTTTAAATGTTGTTATTCAAGAGGGGAAATTTGTAATTTGCAAATGTGGTTGTAAAGAGGAGATTGATGCTGCCATTTTGCGTAGTGTAGAGGAGTATAGATTGCTCTTTCCAGAACGAAAGGTTACCACCAATGATATTTTTGAATGGTGTGGGAAAGTTAAAAATAAGAAAGAAATTTGGAGGCTGCTTTCAAGAAACTTTAAGGTAATAGGGCATGGTAAATATTCTTATTATATTATTGATAATAGTAGGTAATAATCTTCCGAATCAATATTTCCGATGATTGTGCATTTTACTTAAGAAACAGTTCATGAAGGCTTCATGATTCCAAGATAGCCAAAATTCTTCAGAAGAATGTCCTCATGAGGGCTTCATGATTCCAAAACAGCCAAAGTTCTTCAGAAAAATGTCCTCATGAAGGCTTCATGATTCCAAGAAAAGCCGAACTCACCGAAAAAATGTCCTCATGAATCTTCTTTTATAATTTTGAGAAGGAGTTTTGCAACTGTTGGGCAAATACTTCCCAAAGTTTCAAAAAACCAATCCCAAAATCATTATAATTTGTATTTGTCAGAACCCAATCCCTGTGCTATAATGAAAAAAATAATATTTCACTTTATCGTAGTAAAGTGAAGGTAGAGGTGCGAGATTCAAGAGTAGAGGTCCTGAGGAGATTGAGCTTCAGTGAAGGGCTTTGAACGGGGATGTTCGCCGAAGTGAAGAAAGTCTCATTACTTTTTTTGCTGGTCCTG
>JAUZPL010000226.1 GCA_030705955.1 Bacillota bacterium
ACATCTTCTCAATTTCTGTTTGTTCTGTTACATCAAAAAAGTAGAGGAGCCGTTCATCTCGTTTATGAATAACTCGAAATTTACGGTCGTGAAGATGGATAATTTCCGTTTCCATTTCTTGTTTAATCAAAGGGATCAGTACATCTGCGACATCATAAAGTGACCTTCCTACAAGTGTATCTTCACCAAAACAGGATGATAGAAAAGGATTTGTCCACTCAATATTGAAATCATCGTTGATAAGCATAATTCCAATGGGCATCTCCATAAGAGCCTCTTCACCGACTCGTTTCACTCTGTATGACAGGGTAGAGATATACTCCTCCATTTCTTCCCTTTGCCTTTGGTCGATTTGAATCATATAGTAAATGGGCAAAAATAGAATTAATAGCCCCGCTAAACTTAATATCCAATTATATAGGAATAAGACGATAATCAACACCACTGTAATGCCGACTAGCCCATAAAAAGGATATCGAATCGACCGCTTTTCTAAATATGCAGGCAAAATTTTCAGCTCCTATACAGTAGTCTTCACTCTTTTTTCAAAAAACGTCTTCTTACATCAAAACCTAAATCAATTATACCTAATATCCCTATAATATAAAGAAAATTAGAGTTTGTTAATGAGAAGAGAAAAATGATCAGAGGAATAGACTTCGGCATGCCTCTTTGATAAAAAAAGTAGAAAATAAAAGTTAAACCTTGAAAAAACATAAACATTTGTAATATATATGTAAGATTTACTAATGCATTATACAAATATGTTCCTGAAACAGGATGCAGAGTCAAATTTGCCATCATCGTAATTAAATAATACCACATTAGGCTTTTAGGTAATGAAATCTCCCTAAATGGTTTCCAATTTTCCACCTTTACTCCAAATCTCTTCAAAACAGGACGAGATAATAATTGGATAAAAAATACTGCAAGAAAAGATGACATTACAAACACACTTGGGACAATTATTTTAATTAAATCTAAACTTTTTTCTAATCGATCAATTATTGGTTTACCTTGCTTTTCTTTTCCCATATCTTTTAGCGTTTGAGAATAGATTTTAAGGGATTCATGAAACATTTTTATAAATTTATCAATGATATCGAAATGAAAAAAAGTTGTAGTAACCACATATTGAATGACTATATTAACTAAAAACACAACCGTTCCAGCAAGTAGAATAATTGTTCTGCTTTTATTTTTTTGAATGAAATAGCCCATTATCGCTCCCGTTAATCCATAAGCCAAAGTAAGCGGCAGTGCTACAATGGCCCCAGTAATAAATGAGAGCAAGATCGAGGCAAAAACAAATACACAAGTGTTTTTCAAATTATTTTTTGTGGCAAATAATATAAATGGAAGCGGTAAAAATAAATTCAGTATACCTCCAATAATAGGAACATAAATACATACTAAAAGTAAAACAGTAAAAGCAGCTAAAAGAATAGCTCCTTCTGTTAATTTACGGACATTTTTCACTTCTTCACCCCTATAATAATGACAATCCTTATCCCTCTATTTTAGCCAGTATAGCATCGGGATTCAACTAACTGAATCAGAGTAAAGAAAAAAGCAGTAAGGGAGCTTCCCCTACTGCCTTTTATTGTTTTATTCACCTGAAACATATGGTAATAATGCCATCATACGTGCACGTTTAATCGCAACAGTTAATTTGCGTTGGTACTTGGCGTTTGTACCAGTTACACGACGAGGTAAGATTTTTCCACGCTCAGAAATGAATTTTTTTAATAAATCAACATCTTTA
>JAUZPL010000023.1 GCA_030705955.1 Bacillota bacterium
GCGACGAGGAGGCTCCCGTTCCGCCCGCGGAAAGCGAGCGTCTGGAGCGGAAATCAACTTGCCCGTTTATGAAGTTTTGCCTTTTTTGTCCAAAATAAAAAAGATTGCCGAGAAAAAATACCCCTTTCTCGACAATCTGAAGCAGATTTCATCTGCTTTTTCATCATGTACTATTATGTTTCATCCTGAACATCATTCAGTTTATCCAGGATCGTAATGGTATCAACAAGGTGATTATTAAAAATTTGCCGGGTGACAGCTAATAATTCAATGATCATTGGATCTTTTAAAGAATAAACGACGCGAGTTCCCTCTTTTTTCCCTGAGACAATATTCTTTGCTCTCAATATCGTTAACTGCTGGGAAACAGCTGAACCTTCACTTCCAATAAGAGTTTGAATTTCATTTACGTTCTTTTCTCCGTCTACTAGTAACTCTAAAATTCGAATTCTTAAAGGGTGTGATAGTGCTTTAAAAAATTCTGCTTTAAATTGTTGCATTTCTAGATTCAAATTCTAATCCTCCTATTTTTCTTAGTACGTAGGAGAGAGCTTCCGCTTTGCTTCAATACTTTCAATTTCTGTGGAAAGTTTTCCACATTCTTTAAATGCAAAATGCTTACAACCCTGACATTGTTTGTGATCAATCTGTCCAAGGGCAAAATCGATAGCTTCTCCTGTATGTTCAAAAAAGTGTTTCGCACCGATGGTTTCGTATAGACCAGTTTTTTTTAGAACATTTTCCGGTTGGGTGTTAATTCCCGATATAATTACTATACCACTTTTTGAAAAATGTTTAACTATACTTGCTAGGTTTGCCTCGCCAGTAGTATCCATGAACGGGACCTTACTCATCCGTAGTAAAAGGATTTTAGGACGGTAGTTAATAGTACTCATAATTGTTTGTTCAAATGTCTGAGCAGCACCAAAAAATAAGGCACCCTCTACATTAAAAATACTAATTTGAGGACAATCGTGAGTATCTGTTACCATTTGGTTATCCACTTTTTTATTACGCTGGTTTGGGTTAGGCAGTACCTTTTCCGTAAGTGTTACATCACTCATTCGTTTTGCAAAAATGATTGCAGACATTACTAAACCTACTTCAACAGCAGTTGTCAAATCCACAAATACAGTCAAAATAAAAGTGGTTAAAAGGGTAAGTGAATCTGGTGTTTTTGTTTTTAAAATAAAGGCAAAGACTTTTCTCTCACTCATATTCCAGGCCACTACCATTAAGATTGGTGCCATGCTTGCCAAAGGTATATAAGATGCATACGGTGCAAAAAACAATAAAACTAAGAAAACTACAATTGCATGAAAGACACCAGAAAGTGGAGAAATAGCACCATTTTTTATATTTGTTGCCGTACGGGCAATTGCCCCTGTCGCTGGAATTCCCCCAAATAATGGTGTGATCATATTGGCAATTCCTTGCCCTATTAATTCTTTATTACTACTATGTCTGCTGTTAGTCATTCCATCTGCCACAACTGCTGACAATAATGATTCAATGCCCCCTAACATCGCAATAACAAAAGCAGGTCTTAAAAGTTTTTCAATTTGACTCAAATTCACTTGGGGAATATGAAAATGAGGAATTGAATTTGGAATTTGTCCATAGCTTGTTCCAATTGTAGCAACATGGGTAGGATAAAAAATAGTTGCTATAACTGATGACAATACTAAGCCAATTAATGGTCCAGGAACTTTAGGTGCTAATTTTGGAGTATAAATCATCGTAATAAGGCAAATCACAGCTGTCAATATACTGAAAAGATTAATTGTCCCTATATGTATATATAATTCTTTTAAGTTAAGAAAAAATTCTTCATGTTTTTTAATACCAGTGAGTCCTAGGAAGCTAGCAATTTGCCCTTCAAATATGGTTACCGCAATTCCAGCAGTAAATCCAATTGTCACTGGTCTTGGAATAAATTTAATTAATGATCCGAGTCTTAAAATACCCATTAATAAAAGAATAATGCCAGCTAAAAATCCAGCTATTAAAAGATTACTATAGCCGTAGGTCATAACAATCCCAAATAAGATAGGAATAAATGCACCGGTCGGGCCACCGATTTGATATTTTGATCCACCAAATAAGGAAATGCATATCCCTGCAACAATAGTGGTATATATACCATATTCAGGCTTTACCCCCGAAGCAATGGCAAAAGCCATACCGAGTGGAATGGCAATAACCCCTACGATTAACCCAGAGATGAGATCCTTTGGTACGTTGTTTAATGAATAATGCTTAAACCTTTTGTCGTAAATCATAACAACCCTTCTTAATTTTAGTTTTTTAATATCTGATTATTTGAATATATAGGAGTTTATAAATCAAATCAAGAGGTTTTTTAAAAGTTTATGTTGTAAACCCTTTCATCGAACACATTCAAAAGAAAATATTCATATTAGAAAAACTTGGCGTTCGCCAAGTCCTTAGGTGGCGAATGCCTTAGTTTTTCTTATGCGATTTAAGAGTTGATTTCAATAACGGAAGTTTACACGCTTTAGTGCTTTAATAAAGTTAAACTTTCCTATTAGCTAAAGAAAACTTGGCTAGCGCAGGCGATTACCTAGTTCCACTTAAGCGTTCAGAATTTATGGATATAAATTCTGATTAGCCCAAAAAAGCTGTTGGCAAAAACAATTGCCAACAGCTCATTTTAATTTTCAACCTTATTACTTGCTACTGATACATCATAGCGGTCAATTTTCCCAAGTTTGCATTTTATCCGTTTTACCAGATCTTTTACTAGTAATTCAAAGCCGATTAATGTTAGTGATGGTAAATTTGCAAATAACTTATTTACTTCCCATTTTAATTCGTTTTTACCGCAAATACTGTGCCGATTAATAATTTCAACTTCTTCCTTTATTTTTGCAAGTTCACTTTCATGCTCATCACCTGGAAGAAGCATAATTTCATCAATTTTATCTAGAAACTCAACTGACTTTTCAATTTTTTCCTTCACTTCATGATAAACTTCTACGTCAATTATAGCATGATCATATTTAAATTGATTGAGTTTTAAAGCAGAATCATATGTTGCCTTCACAATTTCAGCCCTATTCATTTTTGTTGTTTCATAGCTTAGCATATATTTCCAAGAAGGCTGAAGCATTGCTTTTCGAAAGTCTTCCAAGGAGTGACAGAATTTTTTATAACCATAAAGATCTGGATTTTCAAATGCAGGGCTGGCCGGGTCAAGAAATGGAGCTAAAGGAGCAACAAAATAGGATAAACGCGGGTCTTCCCCACATTCTTTGTGTATAATTTCGCAAAATTCAATATTTCTTAATGCACTTTCATAATTCTGTCCCGGTATGCCCACCATGAAGAATAAATCAATCTTGGAACAACCATTTTTTAATGCTAGTTTCAATGTTTCAATAATTTTATCGTTTGAGCACACAAATTTCCCATTTAACCGTCGTAAATCCTCATCCGCAGATTCAAGTGTCAGTTCTATACTATACTTAGGAACAGCTTTTTGAAGCCTTTTGAAAAATTCATCATCGGCATAATGGAATAATTCAAAAACAATCTCATCTTTCACATTCAATTTTTCTAATCCACATAAGAACTCATCCACATAAGCCTTCCCACCCTGACGGATATCATTTAGAAGAAAGATTGGTGCCCTCGTAAAACGTTGAATAAATTCAATGTCCTCTAAAAGCTTTTTAGGCGATCTCATGAGGATTTTTTTTCGATTACAATTTTGTAAATAGGCATCCTTTGATCCCCCACAAATTAAGCAATTATGCGTGCAGCCCTTCGAGGTAAGGAGTGCAGTATTAGGATATTGCATCCAACCCTTATAAGGAAGAGGATCTAAAAGATTAAAATATTTAAAGACAGACCCAATAATATACCGGTAGCCAGGTATCTCAAATTCATCCAGATTTTCACATACATAGGTCAAATCATTATAATAGTAAGTTCCATTTCGTTTCCATGTTAAATTAGGAATTCCAGCAAAATCTTCATTTTTCTTATTTTCCAATCGATTTAACAATAGAAGTACTAATTTCTCTGTTGTATCCCCTCTAACAACAAAATCCACAAAAAAATATTTGATTAATTCTTTATGAAAATATGTTGAAGATAAACCACCAAACATGACAGGTGTGTTAGGATGATATTTTTTTACTATTTTAGCTAATTCAATACTTCCATGTGCATGCGGGAGCCAATGAAGATCAATACCAAACGCTTTTGCTTTTAATTTTCTAATTTTCTTTTCGACATCAAATTTCGGATTTAAAAGCATACGATTTGCTATATTAATAATTTTTACCTTTAATCCATACCGTTCAAGATAATCTCCAATACTTGTTAAGCCGATTGGATACATTTCAAAAACGGGTGATGAAGGAACCACATCACTAATAGGACCAGTAAACAGCATTTCTTTCCGAAAATCATAAACGGTAGGTGGGTGCAGAAGAACTAGGTCGTATATCAATCAATCACCTTCTAGATTTTGTCTTTCTATATTTTATTTCTTTACTTCTCCATCATTGTTGGATGAATTTTACAAAAAGGTTATATTTTAAGGCACATATTGTGTCATCATAGCTTGTCACTTTTAAAAATACATGTTATATTTAACAAGCGATGAGCTGAATTGTGTAAGTCGAGAAACATTCCTAATTGGAACACACGATGTGGCGTGTGGTTTCTCGCCTCAATATTTGCAGGAGACGTCTGTATAACAGACGTCTCTTTTTATTCATTTTCAGTTTCCGATTGTCTCATTGAATGTCTTTCTTTTAAAATAAGAATATATATACTTATATTTATAAGGAGGGGTTACCTTGAACAATCATGAAATTGATTTTAAAATTCATGGCGATGATATGCAGTTTGTTGAAGTTGAGTTAGATCCAAATGAAACCGTAGTGGCGGAAGCTGGCGGGTTTATGATGATGGATGATGATATATATATGGAGACCATTTTTGGTGATGCCTCCAGGGGAAATAGCGGACTAATGGGGAAATTATTCAGTGCTGGAAAACGAATTCTTACTGGTGAAAGTTTATTCATGACTACCTTTACCAATCAAGGCCATGGAAAAAAACGAGTTTCCTTTGCTGCGCCATACCCAGGAAAAATTATTCCAATGGATTTAAGCGAATTAGGTGGCAAAATTATTTGTCAAAAGGATGCATTTCTTGCTGCTGCTAAAGGAGTATCAATTGGCATCGAATTTCAGCGCAAGCTTGGAACAGGTTTCTTTGGCGGTGAAGGCTTTATCATGCAAAAGCTTGAGGGAGATGGAATGACTTTTGTGCATGCCGGAGGAACAATCACGAAAAAAGAACTTCTTCCAGGACAAAAACTTCGAGTCGATACTGGCTGTTTAGTAGCAATGACAGGCAATGTTGGCTATGATATTGAATTTGTTAAAGGGGTTAAAACAGCTCTTTTCGGAGGAGAAGGATTATTTTTTGCAACCTTAAGAGGACCTGGCACTGTTTGGATCCAGTCCCTACCATTTAGCCGTTTAGCCAGCCGTGTTTTCGCCGCAGCACCCCAGAATGGGGGCTCAAAGGATGAAGGCAGCATTGCAAGGGGCTTGTTTGATTTATTTAGTGGTGATTGAAAAAACAGCTAGACTTTTGTCTAGCTGTTTTGTTTATAGATAAATTACTTTCGCTTAATTTTATCAATTACCTGCTCTAGATCATCAGGACGTAAAAATTCTATAGGCGAAAAACCTTTTTCAAAAATAACTGAATCTGCTTCCACCATAAGAAGATATTTTCCATTCACCTTAGCTAGATGGACTTTATCTCCAAAATCAGATAAGAGCCCATTAACTTGTACATGGTCTAATTTCATTTTTAATTCAAGGTCAGGTGTCTGTTCAATAAGTTGGGCAGCTGCCTCCACTACTTGCTCTGTATTAAAGCGCTCCTGTAGTTCTCGCTTTTCACTTGCTGCCCAAATTTCCATCGCATTTTCTAATTGTTCTCGTTCTTCACTTTCAGGTTCAAATGCTTCTTCTATATGCCCCATTACCATTTCAAATACTTGAGACTTCACAATTTCAGGCATTGACTCTCCATATTCTACATATTTCAAGAAATCTTCAAAATAATTAGCATGTGATGACTGATTAATTTTCAATTCACGTTCCTCTAAAATCCCTTCTTCCGGCATATAGGGATATTGAATTGACTTCATATTTTTTGTGGTAATCGCTCTTTCAACATGACGTATAAGGGTTGACTCATCCGAAATTGATGCCACTTTTGGTTCAAAATCACATTTTAAAATAAAGACAAAAGGATCGTCTACATACCGTGTGAGCTTTGCTGTAGCCACAAGGAAAACACCGCCACGAACTGCTGGTGTATTCATATAGGCATTTACAAATGTTTCACTTTCCTTTAAAAAAGCATCTTTTGTTGTGGAAAAACGAGCCCGATTAAATAGATTAAAATTTGGATTGGAGGTTAATTCATGACCATCCTCTACAACAAAATAACCAACCTTTGTTGGAACAGCTTCAGTCTTAGGATGGCGTTCTACCTTTCTTTTAGAAATCTTCATTAACTCGCCATCCAAAAATTCCTTTAAGGAACTATCTTCATATTCCTGTCCATCCAATGTTTGAAAATGTTTATATGTTTTAGTTACATGCTCCCCTTTCCCATCAACCTGTATGACAAAGAAGGATAAAAATTGTATTTGAAAATCCATTAAATTCACCTAATTTCTTAAAATCACTTTTTCAAGTATATGAAAGTGATGGATTTTCGTCAATTTACCATTTTCGATTAAAGAGAACATTTTTTTAATTCATCATATACCTGCTGTCTTTCTAAATTGAAAGACTGCCATGAATGAACCTCAGTTAATGTTTCTTTTTTACGTTCCTGTAAAATTTCTTTCAATCCTTTCACATTTTGATTTTTATGATAGAGATCAATCAAACTTAATACTCCAGTATAAGACAAGCTATTCATATATTGAAGATCGATTTTCCCAGTTTGTTCATAGCGAACCATATTCTCTTTTACAACAACACGATCTAAATCAACTACATTAATTAAAGTATAATAAATAATCGCCGTGATGAAGTAAAAGTGAAATAGAGAAAGCTTTTCTAGCCATATTTTTATAAATGTGTACGCAAAAATAAGAGCAAGAAAAAGCATAAATGAATGTACCAATACTCTTATAAATGTAAACCCGTATGCTTCTTCATACATGAACAATCGAAGGAAAGCAGAATATAGCATGACCCCACTCAAAATAATAAGAAGGGAAAGAATAAACTGGGTAAACCTTTTTAAAGCATATCGAACAAAGTATAAAACTGTATTTACTACTGAAATGTTAAGGACAGTAACAAATAAAAGTTCAAAAAAACCTCTTCGGGCATACTGAGCATAGGTAAAACTCCCTGCCAATGACCCGCTAAAAAAATATTTAAATTGAACGATAGTAAACAATAAATATACACTATTTAAAAGAATAAGAACGGTTAATGCAACGATACCATCCATTTGATATCGCAGCTTTTTTTGTCCAAGCTGAGAAACTGACATATTTTTTGTAATAAGGGCCTGTAAAAAGCCAAAGAAAACAAAAGTATATATAAGGATTATAAAAAAGCGAATCAAATTTTCTGAGTAAATATGATTGATCCACTTTGGTAAATCGCCAATTAATTGTGCAAATTGCGAATCTGCTGAGATTAGAAGAGTTAAAACAATGATCAAAATTGGAAGCGATATTAAGATTCCTATTATTATCTTTTTTAGCACCTTAAATTTGTTTTCATTCGTCCCTTTCTTTAGAAACTTGATGCATGTTCCTATAAAGGTAACATTATACTTTACAGCTTCAAAGATTTTTGAATAGGCATATATAATAAATTTTGGCGTGTACCAATCCATACGTTTAGGTCCAGTTACTAATAAAAGATGAAATATCATTAAACTAGGAATAACCAAAATATTTAACATATAAAAAAATATGTTATCACAAAGAAAAAAGCTTGCTGATAGGAGCCAAATACAAATCATTAATAAATAACCAATTCGTTGATAAGAAAAAGGAAAACGTCGAAACCTCAAAAAAAAGACTGAATAGAAGATTAATACAAAAACAATATACGAAATCCCAACCATCCCATAAAAAAAAGATTCCTCTGCAATAATCCCTAGTCCTAAACAAATAAACCAAAATAAAATCTCTGATTTACCAATTCTTTTTTCCATAAATATGCCTCCTATACATAATAGTTCTATATACATAGTATTTCTATGTATATGGTTAAAAAAATTTGCTTATACTGATTCCTTTTTTCCCCAACGATACCCAATCCAACTTACTGGATAAAGAATAAGCGTAAAAAGGATACAAGTAATTATAAATGTTCTCGATAATAATGGTTCAAACCAGCTATGTGGAATAATATGAAGAACAGTTAAAACCATTAATAACAAATTAGGAATGAGCGAAAATAAAAATGTTCGTTTTAGGAGAATTTTTCCCTTGTGTCCAAATGCTTTACCAATTTCATAGCCAAGGAGTGCCCAAAAAAATAAATAGATAACAGCAATTAAGGTCGGAATGGCTGTCAAATGGCTCCAAATCGCAGAAAGCCACTTCCATTGATAAAGATTATGAAACAAAGTTAATAAACTTCCAATAATGAAAAAAATAATATTTAGTAGAATAAAAAGCCATTTCATATTACTTGGGGTAACCGAGAACTCATCTCTCCATATCTTAGCAATTTCACCTGGGCTCCCTACTCGAGAAATGATTTGTTCCATTACATGTTTTTCATCATAGAACATTAATTCTAGTATGATTTCATCAATATGGGATTCATACTCCCGAAGAATGGCCTCCTTCTCGGAATGATTACCAAGTTCACTAGCAAGTTCATTAAGAAACCTACTCTTCGAGTGGTCCATTTTTTGATCTCCCCATTACCTTATTCATCACCTGAACAAAGTCCTGCCATTCCTTTGCTTTTTCATTTAACATTTCTTGACCTGGTTTTGTGATGTGATAATATTTTCTTGCTGGCCCCTTTTCCTGTTCCTTCCAATAACACTCAATGTATTCTTGCTTTTCAAGCTTGTGAAGGGCTGGATATAACGTCCCTTCTTTTACACTAAAGTCTTTGTCGCTTCGTCGCTCTAGCTCCTTAACCAATTCATAGCCATACATGTCTCGTTCATTTAATAACTGAAGCAATAGTAAAGACGTACTACCTTTTACTAATTCACGGTTAAACATTATTCTCCACCTACCTAGAATTATTAGGTACATAGAAATTCTACACTAGATTGAAATCTTTGTAAATATCTTATGTAAAAAGTGCTAAATTTTTACTTTCCCTTTAATGGAAATGAAACATAAAAAATACTTCCTTCGCCAACTTCACTTTCAACATGGACTTTTCCATTCATTGCACGAATAATTCCAAAGCTGACCATCATCCCAAGTCCTGTTCCATTCTTGCCTTTTGTTGAATAATACGGCTCACCAAGTCGGGCAATTTGTTCATGCGTCATACCAATTCCTGTATCACCAATGATAATGCACACTTCACGCTGATTTTGGAAACAACTAATGGAAAGTGTCCCCCCCTTAGGCATGGCTTCTACACAATTCTTCAAAATATTTACAAGACATTGTTTAAATTGATTTGGGTCCCCCAAAACATATATATTGGGGTTTAAAGTTGAATTTATTTCGGTTGTATTCATGTTTGCCAAAGCCTTAATAATATTTATTGCCTGTACTAATTCCTTAGCCACATCGATATTTTCCAAATGATCGATCGATGGTTTTGCGAAAGTCAAATAATCATTAATAATTCTTTCTGCACGCATGGTTTCTAATAAAGCAATATCAAGATATTCTATTCTCTTGTTTTCTTCAATTTTAGCATCCTTTAATAACTGCAAAAATCCTCTGACAGTTGTTAGTGGATTTCGAACCTCGTGTGAAATCGCAGCACTCATTTGGCTTATGGCTTCAATCTTTTCTGTTTTCATAATGATTTGATTCAAAAATCGATTTTTCCTCCATGATTCAACCATTGCGGTCATTACTCCAACACCTAAACATGATGCTATGATGTAACTTATCCACTCAACTAAAGTTAGTGGATGGTTTAAATATTTCATAAATAGGACAAAACCAAAGGAAGAATAAAGTGAAAGAATGATCGTTGCAAAAACTCTTTTTCTAGTTGGCAATCTATGAAACCATTTATAAATAAGTATTCCCAATAAGGTTTGAGTTGTATATATGATGGATGACACCCAAAATCCCTGCGTTAAGCCTAAAAAAGATCGTATAAGGATTGTTCCTGCCAATAAAAGTATACTATTGACTGGTCCTAAATATAGTCCTCCGACAATTAAGGGAACCTGTCGCAAATCGAAACGAACCTGTGTTCCACTTTTTATTGATAAAAACAAAGAAATGATAATCGAAAGAAAAAAATATAAAAAATGAGCAACATTAGAAATGGGTTTTTCTGTTCTACTCTCGTAAAAAGATCGAAAAGTATTAAGGATAACAAGAAACAGCGCTAAATTTAGGATCATTTGCTTTGTAACTTCCACCCACCTCATCACTCCCTTTGAAAAATTTTTATATTATCACAACTATGTATAATTTTACATAAAATATAGAAAACAAAAAGTAGAAATTTGGCACAACTTTTTGTCTATTTGACAAAAAAATCTAAAAAGGTAACCGATTTCCATATTCATTCCAAGTTAAAACAAAATATGCAAGCATAAATATTCCATTTTATTTGCATAATATGAATAAAAAGAATGAGGTGAGGGAAATGGGGTTAATCAATTCTTATAATCAATGGAAAGAATCGAGATATCAAAATCATATTGCGGCAATGGAGTCACAAGGCAAGTGCCCTGATTGCAACGGAAGAGGTTTTACCGTCTATCCATACAATGAATTTGCTTACTTTAATTCATATGAATGCCCCGGCTGCAATGGCAGCGGATTATATTCTGATTGGGAACAATTAAAGTAATATCCCCCCATTATTCGGTTTTATAAGGATGGAGATTCCATCCTTTTTTTATTCAAAAATCCATAAAAACTTAAAAGTACTATGATTTTTTCTTTACATAACAGAAAAAATTTAAAAATCCTGCAATTTCTGCAAGCTAGATTTTCATCTATTTTTCTTTATAAAAGGAACCAAAGTAAAGATTAATCAATATATTAAAATAGAATTCCTTTAAATGGGGTGAAGAAAATGTCATATACGATTGTAACTGGTCCACATCCTGGACAACCTGGAGCTTGTGTTGTTCAATATAAAAACCATCATTCTAATGAAAACCACACTACAGTAAATCCTCAGGTTAATCCTTATATTATGCAACCAACATCAGGTTACGGTTTTTATAGACCTCCATATTGGATGCCGCCGGCAACATCATATCCTACTTATTATTAAGGTGTAAAAAATTTTTTGGAACAAAAGATTTTTATTCTGAATTAATATAGAATTTTTTAAAATAGTCGAACCGAAAAGCCATTTGCTTTGCAAAATGGCTTTTTAGTTTCATTATCATTTATCTTTTCTATTTATTATTCCTTGACTTGAACTAAATCATAGGATCTTTTCTTATTTTTATAAAAATAGTTTATTCACTTATCCCCCTTTTTTTTAAAAAGTATTAACTGATATGGACAAGGAGGTGAGTTCCAATGTTAGATGGATTAAGATTTGGCGATCATATTCGTGTTCGTTCAAATGGGGTGTTAATTGATACGAATGGAATTTTTATCAAAGTTGAAAATAATGCTCTTATTTGGTCTGGTGTAGGAACAGCAGGCCCATTCGCTGGACAGCCTAACGTTTTCATCACAAGCTTGGATGGCATTTCTGTTGAAAAATTAGCCTAAAAGTTTCCTTTTAATCAGGGCCAGACTTTTGGGTTTTACCATGGTTTGGCTCTTTACGCTTGCATTTCCACCATTGCCTAATAAGAATCCTGACACGGTGTTTTGTACCAATACATAAATTATACTATCCTTTCCATCACCTACTACTTTTTAAGGAGTAATCAAATGGGGAAAAAAATAATTTATTATGGAGACTGTGCTCCTACCCTTTATAAGGTCAAAGACCTTTCCCAATTGGTCGACCACAATCAGGGGGTTTTCGTTACAAACCGATTGATTCAATTAATGCTTGATCAAAAGGATATTCTAGAATTGAATAAAATTGAAATGGAAATACTACACGAGGATATGGAGAACCATTTTGAAAACATTTTGCAATCTATACATCTAAACGACAGTGCATATGAAAAAATAATCAATCATATCACTACAAAGACTAGTGCCTTGATGAACGAAGAAAAGACCAGAAACAATCATTCATTTTCTATTTTTGAATTGGGAGACCGTATTATCGTATATGACGGGAAAAATGTTGAAACTGGAGTATTCATAAACAGTAACGAAAAATTTATTTCCTGGATTGTGGATAGCGCGAATCGGCTTCGTATCACAAGTCTAAAAGGTATTAGCATAAGTAAAGAATAAATGCCCGCCTATTTGGCAGGCATCTTTTTTGTAAATAAGGTCTATACCAATTTCTTAAGTGATTAGATGCTAAAGGCATTAGGAGTGAATAAATATGCCTCTTATTTTAAAATTGGTATAGACAACTATATCAATATGATGTTAAAATTAAAGAGAAAGGGAGTATGTTCAATGAAAAGAATTTTATTAAAAAATCTACACATTTGTACTGCTGATAAAACCATTGAAAATGGTTTTATCAAAATTGAAGATCAAAAAATTCTCGAAATTGGATTGGTTTCGAATTTGGAAAATATAGACGGATTTGAAGTGGTAGAAATCCCCTACCGCTATGTTGCGGTTCCTGGTTTTATCGATGTTCATATCCATGGAGTTAATGGAGCAGATGTAATGGACGCCACAACAGAAGCTCTTAACAATATGGTTTCTACACTTCCCGGTGAAGGAACAACTAGTTTTTTAGCTACGACCATCACACAGAGTAGCTCAGAAATTGAAAAAGCTTTACTAAATGCTAGACAATATATTGAAAATTGCCAGATAGAAGGTCAAGCCGAAATACTAGGAATTCACTTAGAAGGACCTTTTGTAAATACTAAAATGGCAGGTGCTCAACCAAAAGAGCATATTATTGACCCCAATCTAGAGGTTTTTAAAAAATGGGAAGCCATTTCAAATAAACATATTAAACTTGTTACCCTATCTCCTGAAAGACCTGGGGGATTGGACTTGATACGTTATTTAAAAGATCAGAGTATTGTTGCATCAATTGGACATTCTGACGCAACATATAACGAAGTAATGGATGCCATTGATGCTGGGGCAAATCATGTTACCCATTTATTTAATCAAATGAAGGGTCTACATCATCGTGAACCTGGAGTAGTAGGCGCGGCTTTTTTACACAATGAATTAAAAGCTGAACTGATCGTGGATGGAATTCATGTTCGTCCTGAAATGGTAAAGCTTGCCTATAAACAAAAAGGAAATAGTGGAATTATTTTAATAACTGATGCCATGAGAGCAAAATGTTTAAAAAATGGAAAATACAATTTGGGTGGCCAAGAAGTTTTTGTTGGTGAAGGAAAGGCTGTGCTCGAGGATGGAACACTAGCAGGAAGTATTCTTAAACTAAGTCAGGGAATTAAAAATATGCTTTCCTATACTGGTTGTACTCTCCACGACGTTGTTCAAATGGCTTCAGTTAATCCTGCAAAACAATTAAATATCTTTAATCGTAAAGGTAGTATTGCAATTGGAAAAGACGCAGACATTGTTATTTTAAATGAAAATATGGATATTTATATGACATATTGTCGCGGTAAACTTGCTTTTCATAAGGAGGGGTAATGAAATGAAGATCGTAGAAGCAAAAGATTACAACGAGATGAGCCGTAAAGCAGCAGATTATATCATTAAGAAAATTCAAAACTCCCCAAAATTAAATCTTGGCCTGGCAACTGGTGGCACTCCTGTTGGAATTTATCAAAATTTAATTAAGGACCATCAATTGAATGGTACATCTTATACACATATTGCCACCTTTAATTTAGATGAATATGTTGGTTTATCACCTGAAAGTCCAAATAGCTATCGATTTTACATGAACCATAAGCTTTTTAATCATATTGATATTAATATAGGAAAAACACATGTCCCACACGGAAATGCCCATCATCTTCATGAGGAATGTTTGCGATATGAACGGTTAATTGCTGAGAATGGAGGAATCGACCTCCAAATTCTAGGAATTGGAGCAAATGGTCATATTGGTTTTAATGAGCCTGGCACTTCATTTCAATCAATAACCAATATTGTGGATTTAACTCCTTCTACAAGAGAAGCAAATGCCAGATATTTCCCTTCTCTTAGTGAAGTTCCTACACAAGCGATTACAATGGGTATTTCAACGATTATGAAAAGTAAGGAAATTATTCTTCTCGTTTCTGGAGAAAATAAGGCTGAGGCATTTTCAAAATTTATGATTCAAGAAATAGATGAAAAATTTCCTGCATCTATTTTGAAAAACCATCCATGTGTTACAATTATTGCAGATACAGCTGCAATGAAAAAAGTAAAGGTTCATTGCTGATAGAAAAAAAACCTATCCTGTATCCTTACCCTAATTTTCTTTTAAATTTTCAAATAGAAAGGATGCAGCAATAAGGAGAATGATTAAAAAAAATTCACCCATTCCTATTTACTATCAGCTTGAAGAACATATTAAAGAATTAATTGAAAATGGCGAATTAAAGCCTGGTGACTCCCTTCCAGCCGAAAGAGTGTACGCAGAAGAATATAAAATCAGCCGGATGACAGTTAGACAGGCGCTTACCCAGCTTGTGAATGAAGGGTATCTCCACCGAATTCAAGGAAAGGGAACCTTTGTTGCTGAACGAAAAATAATGCAGCCACTTCAAGGCTTGACTAGTTTCACAGAAGACATGAAGGCTAGGGGTTTTAAACCTGGGAGCCAGTTAATTCGGTTTGAGGTTATTCCGGCGACAATTCAAATAGCAGATCAGCTATCTATACAAGAATATGCCCCCGTTTATGAGATAAAACGGATTCGTATGGCAGATGACGTTCCAATGGCGTTAGAAACCAATTATATATCTGCCAATCTGATAAAGGGTCTAACAGAAAATATTGTGAACCAGTCGATTTATTCCTATATTGAGGGTCATTTGGGACTAAAAATTGAAACGGCTTCACAAATAATTGAATCTTCCATTGCGAATCAAATTGAAGCTAATAGCCTGAGTATTAAAAAAGGTTCACCTATCATGCTAATTCAAAGAAATACTTATTTAGAAAATGGAACTCCAGTAGAATTTGTAAAATCAGTGTACAGAGCTGACAGATATCAATTTATGATTCAGATGAAACGGTAAAGAGACAGCCAAAACAAGCTGTCTCTTTGTTTAGATAACCATCTTTTTACTAATTAATTGAGCAGTAATTCCATGCGGAAATGCTACATGTTCTAAATAATTAGAAAAATACGGAGCCGGATGCCCTCCTTTCATATGAATAACTCCGAAAAGAGCGAGTCCTCCTACCCCTAGGCTTTCATATAATTTAGTGCCGATTTTTTTTGCATGTTTAATCATTTTGCATGGATTGTGCAAAAAACTCTTTCCAAATGCAGGAAAGAGTTTTTTAAGGATTTTAAAATAAAAAAATAAGCAAAGGATCCTTTAACAATTCATGCATTTCATTTTGATGCCCTAATTTTTCTAAAGCTTTTTTTATAACAGTTTGCGTAGAGTAAAATAAATTTAATGTCTCTTGTTCTTTTTCCTGGTCTTCTAATAAATGATTCAACACATTATTCACAGACATGTCCCGCACCTCAATATTTTAATACACGCTTCGGTTTTTAACCTAAAACCTTTAGAATTTTTTCAATTGCCCAATCTATTTCCTCTTTCGAGATAATGAGCGGCGGTGCGAAGCGAATGACAGTATCATGAGTTTCCTTACATAGTAAACCCTCGTCTTTTAATTTTTCACAATATGGTCTTGCCTCACCATTCAATTCAACCCCAATAAATAAGCCTTTTCCTCTTATTTCTTTAATTATTGGATTATTTATTTCTTTTAACCTACCAAGGAAATAAGAACCCAATTCAAGAGATCTCTCAGCAAGTTTTTCTTCTTCAATAACATCTAAAGCCGCATTAGAAACTGCACATGCAAGAGGATTTCCCCCAAATGTCGAACCATGTGAGCCCGGATTAAATACGCCTAAAACATCGGAATTTGCTACCACACAGGAAATTGGAAATACTCCTCCCCCCAGTGCTTTTCCTAGAATAAACATATCTGGAGTTACTTCCTCCCAATCACAGGCAAACATTTTACCTGTCCGCCCCAGGCCAACCTGTATTTCATCCGCAATCAACAGTACATTTTGTTCTTTACATAAATCAGAAGCTGCTTTTAAAAATCCTTCTGGCGGAAGAATAATACCCGCTTCTCCCTGAATCGGTTCAAGCAAGAAGGCAGCGGTATTCGGTGTAATGGCTTGTTTTAAGGCTTCAATATCACCGTATGGAATCAATTTAATTCCTGGTAGCATTGGTCCAAAACCACGCTTATATTCTGGATCTGAAGATAATGAAACTGCTCCCATTGTACGACCGTGAAAATTTCCAATGCATGCAATAATTTCTGCTTGATTCTCTGCAATGCCCTTTACATCATATCCCCATCTTCTCGCAGCCTTAAATGCGGTTTCCACAGCTTCTGCACCAGTATTCATCGGCAATGCCATATTCTTCTTGGTTAATTTACAAATTTTTTCATACCATGGTCCTAATTGATCGTTATGAAAGGCCCGAGAAGTTAATGTAACACGATCTGCTTGATCCTTTAATGCTTGAATAATTTTCGGATGGCAGTGACCTTGATTTACCGCTGAGTAGGCGCTAAGCATATCCATATACTTTAAGCCTTCCGGACTTTCCACCCACACTCCCTCTGCTTTTGCAATTACTATTGGTAGTGGATGATAATTATTTGCTCCAAATTTTTGTGTTTGCTCAATAATTTCTGTTGTTTTGTTTGTTGAAATTGTCATTTCCATTTCCCCTTTCCTTTTCCAACTAACTATTATGCATTTTTCATGCCAACTTAACACGATGTTTGCTATCTACTGTTAAATCAACAATCGGATTTAAATACATCTTTTAAAATGCAAAAATATTTTGCGGTAAGTTCTTCCCATGAATTAAAATAAGTTTAGGGGGATGAATGAATGAATCAATCAAATACAATCAATGATCTGGAATATATAAATCAAATTTATAAACGAATTTTAGATGAGGTAGACGTTGGAATTCACGCCGTTGATAAAACTGGCAAGACCATTATTTACAATAAAAAAATGACCCAAATTGAATCAATGGATTGTCATGATGTTATGAATAAAAACCTTTTAGACGTTTTTATGTTTAAGGATGGTCAAGCTAGTACATTAGTTAAAGCTTTACAGGGCGGAAAGGCTACCTGCAATGTAAAACAAACCTATTTTAATAATAAAGGCAATGAAATTACGACCATCAATAATACCATACCTATTTACTATGAAAACACCATTTCTGGTGCGGTAGAAATTGCGAAGGACGTGACAAAGCTTGAAAAACTAATGAAAGGGAATTTAAAGCAAAAAGGAACAACGAAGTATACTTTTGACAGCATCATTGGAAAAAGCACTGCAATAAAAGAGGTTATTGAGGTAGCAAAGAGAGCAGCGCGCACCTCTTCCTACATCTTAATTGTTGGTGAAACAGGAACTGGAAAAGAGCTTTTTTCCCAAAGTATTCATCATGCCAGCAATCGGCTTTCAGCACCATTTATTTCCCAAAATTGTGCCGCTCTCCCAGATAATTTAATTGAAGGTCTCCTTTTTGGGACAAAACGAGGGGCATTTACTGGAGCTGTTGATTATCCAGGTTTATTTGAACAAGCGAATGGCGGTTCATTGCAATTAGACGAAATTAACTCCTTGAATTTAAATCTCCAAGCAAAATTGTTAAGGGCTCTTCAGGAAAAAACAATAAGGAGGATTGGGGATACCAAGGAAACACCAATTGACGTGAGGGTAATTGCTAATATAAACGAAGACCCTATTGATGCCATTGCCCAACATCATTTACGCAAGGATTTATATTACCGTCTTGGTGTGGTGACAATCTTTCTACCGCCATTAAGGGAAAGGAAAGAGGATATCCCATTACTAGTCGAAAATTTTATTGAAAAATATAACCAGCTGTTTCAAATGAATGTGAGAGGATTGCACGTAGATGTTTTAAAGTCCTTTCTAGAATACGAATGGCATGGAAATGTACGGGAACTGGAACATGTCATTGAGGCAGCCATGAATATTATGCTAGATGAAGAAATGATTACATATTCTCATCTGCCCTATCATTACAGAACCAAAATGGATTTGAATAAGGAGAAAATGGCCACTACTTCTATTGATTCCTTTATTAGTAAAGAAAATGATTCTGTTTTGCTCTTAAAAGAACAATTAGAACTATTCGAGAAAAATTATTTAGAGCACATCCTTAAACAAAACCAACATAATATATCAAAAACGGCTAAACTGTTAGGATTGAGTCGACAAAGCTTACAATACCGTATGAGAAAATTACATATTTAATGGGGTGGGAACGGCACCGAACTGGGTGCCTGTCCCTTATTTTTTTTGTTTTTTAATTATTTCATCACGCTCTCCACCGTCAGAAAGCTCTTCAGAAAACTTGTGATTTGCTTTTTTACCTAAGAGTAACTCCGATGAACGGATAGATTGTGATGGTAAATTATTATTTGGTGCTGCTTGCTCATTCCACTTTCCCATATTTCTTCACCCCTTTGACTAGTATCTGAAAAAATAGCGTTTAACATGATACGAATAAATTTCCAATTAAAAGGGGAAAAGTATAGTATCGAAGGGGGAATACAAATGTCTATTTATTTATACCAAACATTTGAGCTAAAACAAGATAAATTTAAAGAGGCAATTGATAATTTACGCAAAATCCAGGCATTTCGAAAGGAACAATATAACCAACATGTTGAAATCCTAACTCCTGTTGCTGGAAAGGATCATACATATGCTTTGCTAACTATTTTTGAGGGCTTAGCTGAGATGGAATTGCAGGACAAGAAAATGTTTGAAGACGAGGAATATTTAACACTGATTAGCGATTTTTTCTTAATGAATACTGTTCAAGGAAGTCTTGAAACAATGATTTATCGAACCATTAGTAAAGAAACAAAGCAGCAGCCAAAAGAAAAATAACATTACCTCTAAATTTTTAGATATCTTTCCTTCCAACGCACTGTTCCTTAAATTTTCCAGCTGGTTTTTGATATTTACCAGCTGGTTTTTGATGTTTAAACATAATTCCTTTTTACCAGCCAACTCTTCTAACTATAATCTTCCATGCTACAGCCCTTTTTATTGCTCCGTAAAACGGTTATAAAACCATCTAAAATATCATGACTAAAAGTAAATCCTTTCTGCTTATAAAATTCCAATGCATGATTATTTCCATTTGATACAAAGATAAAGTAATCATCAACATCGTCAAATTGCTTCAACCACTTCATTGACATATTGAAAAGTTTAGAACCAACGCCCGTTTGTCTAAATTCATCTTTGATATAAAATTGAGATAAGCAGCCTACATTTTTATTATTTACTGAAGAAAGATCAAAAAAAGTGGCAAACTCATTTGAATAGGCTTCTTTTGGAGAAATGTTTGAATAGACATACCCTACTATTTTATCCTCATCTTTTACTACAACAATGTAATTATGTATAGCATTTTTTAGTGAAGGTACCATCCTCGTCTCAAAATTCATGCCATCAAAAAATTCCGGTCTAATATATGCATTAGATTTTTGAAAAGTCATAAGCTCATTGCATAGTTCTCTACAATATTCACTTTTATCCTCAGGTATAATTTCATATGTTAAATTCATTTTTCCACTCCAAAATTTTCTGAATTAAATACTTGAGAGTATTAGTGTCCTTATTTTAATCATTTTTTAGAAAAGTAGCTGGCATGACAACAGCAACAACCTCACCACGAGCACATAGAACATCATTGGCAAACACTTCGGTTTCCACCTTAAATTTTTTTGGATGAATTTCCTGAACGTGTCCAATCGCTTTCAATGCGACACCATGTGGAGTTGGTTTTACATACTCAACCTTCAAGGAAGCGGTTACAAAACGTGGAGGTTCAATACCCTCCCCTACCTCGTGACCATTTTTCTTATGTAAAAATAAAGATGCTGATCCTGTTCCATGACAATCAATGAGGGATGCTATGATTCCACCATAAACAAATCCTGGCAATGCTTTGTGTTCCGGCAGAGGAGTATAGAATGTAATGGTTTGATCTCCTAACCAGCCTGTTCTGAAATGGTGTCCATCTTCATTTAATCGTCCGCATCCATAACACCAAGCAAAATCATCTGGATATTCGTCTTGAATTGCTATTGTAATTTTTTCTTTCATTTAACTCTCCTCCTTTTTCAGAATATTATATCATAAATACCTTGATCAGCATTAGTGATATTGACATTAATAGAAAGTAGTTGTATAATACAATAATCATTTGACAGTGAAATACCATTTATGAAAGGAGATTTCAAAGTTATGCAAGCACAGGATATTATGATAACCCAAGTGTACAAAGTGAAGGAAAACGATTCGGTACGCTCTGTGATTGAAAAGTTTATTGAGTTTCGTATCAGCGGCCTACCCATAGTGAACGACCAAAATCAAATCGTTGCCTATGTGAGTGATGGCGATATCATGCGATATATCGGAAAACACGAGGATCGTGTAATTGATTCATTTTATTATGCATTTGTCATCAAAGGCGACGATGAGGAATTTGAAGAAAGAAAAAAGAAAATATTGGATTTAAATGTCCTTGAAATTGCAAAAAAGAAGGTTTTAAAAGTTTCTTGGGATGAGGAAATAGAAAACATTGCAGCAATCTTAGGGAAAAGGCAAATTAAAAAACTGCCAGTTGAGCGTAAAGGGGTATTGGTAGGAATCATTAGCCGAGGGGATGTTATAAGACATTCTTTTAAATCCATTTTATAAATAAGATTCATTGATTAATAGTAGTTTTTATTGATATAATCTATTTTTTTAAAGAGTTCAAACAAAGGGGAGAATTTAGAAATGCCATCAATACCACAATCAGTGGAATCACCTTCAAATTCCTCTGTTACACATAAAAAGTCAGGTTTATTAAGTCAACCAAGAGCTGTTTGGGCTGTTTTTTTTGCCTCCATTATTGCTTTTATGGGATTAGGACTTGTTGATCCGATTTTGCCAGCTATTGCAAAAAATTTAAATGCTACACAAAGTCAGGTTACCTTGCTGTTTACTAGCTATAATGCTGTTATGGCAGTTGCGATGCTTATTACTGGTGCCATTTCATCAAGAATTGGAATTAAAGGGACACTCCTTAGTGGAATTGTCATTATTGCGGTATTTTCTGCACTTGGTGGATTATCAAATGGTATTTGGACACTTGTTGGATTACGAGGAGGCTGGGGTCTAGGAAACTCATTATTCGTAGCAACAGCTTTGGCGGCTATTGTTTCTCTATCCAATAGTGGAACAGCAACTGCAATCATTCTGTATGAAGCAGCAGTAGGACTTGGTATTTCTGTTGGCCCATTACTTGGTGGTTGGTTAGGAGCCATGTCCTGGAGAGGTCCTTTTCTTGGAGTTGCTGCCTTAATGGTCATTGCTTTTATAAGCCTAATCACAATGATGCCAAAAGCTGGTGCACAAACTGCTGTAAAGTCAAAAACCTCGTTATTAGATCCATTTCGAGCCCTAAAACATCGTTCACTCTTGACTTTTGGGATCTCAGCTGCATTATATAATTTTGGTTTCTTTACACTATTAGCTTATTCCCCATTTGTAATGGGACTGGATGCACATGGACTAGGTTTTGTTTTTCTTGGTTGGGGAATATTACTCGCTTTAACATCCGTTTTTACTGCTCCAAAGCTTCAAAATTGGTTTGGTTCTATTAAATCTATGTGTGCAATGTTAACCTTATTTGCAGTACTGCTTACTGTCATGGGGATTTGGACCTCCACACAATGGGTTGTCATTGCTGCTGTTGTTCTTGCTGGGGCCGTACTAGGAAATAATAATACATTAATTACGACAGCCGTCATGAATTCTGCACCTGTTGAACGTGCAACTGCCTCTGCAGCATATAGCTTTTTACGATTCATCGGCGGTGCAATCGCCCCATTCTTTGCTGGTAAAATGGCTGAGTGGTTTAATCCACATGTACCATTCTTCACGGGAGCAGTTTTCGTTTTACTAGCAGCTGTTGTCATTGGATTAAGTTATAAGCATATACAGCATGTTGATCATGTGGAACATTAATTAATACCAGGACTATCTTGTGTTGATGGTCTTGGTATTTTTTTAATTTCTCTATCACCTCATAACCAATACTTGTACTTTTTTCATTTTATAGGCGAATATCTATTCCCTCATCTGTATGGACACATACATTATTTTGTAATTAATTCGAGGAGGAGATATAGAATGGATGGAATTTATGGAGGATTTGGCGTTCCCGGATACCCAGGTTATGGGGGAATAGGATATGGTGGATATCCAGGTTATGGACCAGTAGGTTTTGGTGGATTTTCTGGCTATGGCGGACCTGGGCTTGGTGGTCCCGGATTTGGTGGTCCCGGATTTGGTATGATGCATGGTGGTTATGGATGTGGATGTCCTGTACCTCCACCTTGTGGATGCTGTCCAATTCCGATGCCAACATATTGTTGCTAATGCGTTTTAAGCACCATCCTTGTGGATGGTGCTTTTTAGCTTCATAAACCATATATTTTTTTCTAAATCATATGGCGATTAATCCCTATCTAAAAGAGCAGCACCAGCAATCCCTGGCTCTGTCATCTCATAAATATTTAATATTTGATCAAGTTCTTCTTCTGTTAGCACATCGTAAAGAAGGCATAATTCTCGAACAGATTTTCCTGTTAACGTTGCTTCTCTAGCAATACGTGCGGCCACTTCATAACCAAGATGTGGGTTAACGGCTGTTATGATTCCTACACTCTTTTCTACTGTTTCTTTTAATTTTGCCTCGTTTGCCTCAATCCCTGCCAGGCAGTTATCTGTAAAGGTGCGGAATCCATTATTCATAATACTAATTGACTGAAGTAGATTAAAGACCAAGACAGGCTCCATCACGTTTAATTCAAGCTGGCCAGCTTCAGAAGCAAGACAAATTGTATGATCATTCCCTATTACCTGGAAGGCAATTTGGTTAATTACTTCTGCCATTACGGGGTTAACCTTTCCTGGCATAATGGAAGATCCCGGCTGACGTGCTGGAAGTGTTATTTCAGCTAGTCCTGTTCGGGGACCAGAAGCCATTAAACGCAAATCGTTGGCAATTTTAGACATATTCATCATACATACTTTGAGTGCAGCAGAAACCTCTGTATATGCATCAGTATTTTGCGTTGCATCAACTAAATGGTCGGCATTTACTAATGGCAGCCCACTTATGCTAGCCAATTGTATAACAACATCTTTTATATAACGGGGGTCAGCATTTAAACCCGTACCAACTGCTGTTGCCCCCATATTAACCTCATATAGATGAAGTCGTGATTGCTCAATTCGTTTAATGTCGCGCTCAACAACGCGGCTATAGGCAGCAAATTCTTGTCCAAGTCGGATTGGAACAGCATCCTGCAAATGAGTCCGTCCCATTTTGATAATGTTTTCAAATTGAACCGCTTTTTCGTTAAAGGTTTGATGCATGTGGTTCATTGTTTCTAATAATTTTTCTAATAAATTAAGTGTTGCAATATGGATTGCGGTCGGAAAAACATCATTTGTTGATTGAGCCATATTTACATGGCTATTAGGGCTTAAATGAATATAATCTCCTTTTTCGTACCCAAGTAATTCTAGTGCACGATTCGCAATTACTTCATTTATATTCATGTTCACCGAAGTACCTGCCCCACCTTGGATTGGATCCACAATGAACTGTTCATTCCATTTGCCTTGCATAATCTCATCAGCAGCCTGACAAATAACATTGCCTAAGCCCTCATATAATCTTTTTGTGTTCATGTTAGCAATAGCTGAGGCTTTCTTCACCATTGCTAAGGCCTTAATTAATTCCTCGTGAATTCGGTATCCTGTAATGGGGAAGTTCTCAATCGCCCTCATTGTTTGAATACCATAATAGACGTTAGCAGGAATCTCCTTTTCACCCAAAAAGTCATGTTCAATCCTTTTAGTGACCGTTAACATAACAATTCCACCTTTTTCAAAGTTTAAAAGCAAAATATTCTCCCATCCCTACTATAACTCTAATAATATTATATTTCTATATTTATCAAGGAACCCTATCGTCCATTTTTGCAGATAGTAGCTAAAATTTAAATTACATAAAAAAGACGTTGCCTTAACAACCTCTTGATAAAGAATGGAATTAAATTGTTTGTTTATAAAAGTTATATACAGTAGAAAGGTTCCGTTTTATTCCATTATGACCTCTCCAATTTTTATATTCAATTGGCGTTGAAAAGGTTGATATAAATTCCTCTAGGGAAATCCCGGTCTCACATGCTTCCTTAGCTTTTTCTATTAATAAGGATAAATAATCTATCAATATATCACAAAGCTGCATTTTCCCTACATTCCCATGCCCAGGTATCACCATATCTATATGTACTTGTTTAACTTTACGCAAAATGGAAATAAACTCTTCAGGGTTAAAGATAGGAAGATGTAACTCTTCTGTTACTATGTCCCCCATAAATGAAATCTTTTCTTCGGGTAAATACAGAAAGCAATCACTTGGTGAGTGACCACCACCATAACAGTGTAATTCAACACTACGTTTAGACCCATGTATAACTAAGAAATTTTCAAAAATTAGATTTGGTGAAACCATTGTTAAATACGGAACTGCCTCAAGCACTTTTGACATTTCTTGATATTGATTTATCATACTTGTCTTTAATACACCATCTGTGGTTTTTTCAATTTGATTTTTTAGGGCTTGTACGACTTGACTCATTTCTTCCTGCTCTTTTTCAACATCATGAATCACATTTTGTTCCTTTACTAATTTACGGGTTAAAGAAGTGGAAATAATTGTCGTATCAATGAACACCTGATTTCCAAATACATGGTCACCATGGAAATGGCTGTTTATCAGGTATTTCACTTTTTTGCCTGTCATTCTTTCGGCTTGATCCCTTAATTCTTGAGCTGCTGATGGTGTAGAGAAAGAATCAAACACTAGTAACTCATCCCCCAAATCAATAAATCCAGCATTACTCCAAGCACCTTTCCCCGGGTTTGCGATTGCGGCAAATACCCCTTCAGAAAGTTTCTGCAAGTGAAAAAATTTTGTATTGAACCTTTCCATAAAAAGCCTCCCTTAATATTCATTCATTCTGAATACTACATTCTAGAATATCAAAACAAATTCCTTCCACCACGGTAGTTACATTTGCAAGATGATTTAAAAAAGACCAAATCAATTTAAGATTTGGTCTTTAAGTATCATATTTTACTCTTCATTACTTGTTAAATCCAATACAGGCAATTTCTCATTTTCTGCATGTGTTGGTTTACGTAAATTAAAGAATGCCTTTACACAGAAGTATACTAGAGCAATGACCCCGATTAGGAAAATGGTATCTGGAATAGCACGAATAAGGAAGAGTTCATGGACGACCTTATTACCAAAGAATATTTTTGGATCTCGTGAGTACCAATATCCCTTTTCATATGCCATTTTCAATTGGATAAACCCAACTGGTAGTAAGGAAATAAACACCATTCCAATTAAACCTATATTGAGCATCCAGCATACAAATTTCAAAAGTTTGTCATTCCAAGCTTTTGGTTCAACAACATTTCTTAAGGCAAAGAGAAGTAAGGAAATAGCAAACATTCCATATACACCCATCATTGCAGCATGTGCATGTGCAGGGGTTAATTGTTGACCATGTTCAAAGTAGTTTACTGCTGGCAGGTTAATTAAGAAGCCTAACACACCTGCTCCAACTAAATTCCAAAGTGCAGTAGAAATTAAGAACCAGAAAGTTGATTTATAAGGGAAATCAATTCCCCCGTCACGAAGCATTTTATACTGTTCATAAGCTTCTAGAATAAGAAGTGTTAGCGGAATAATTTCTAAAGCTGAAAAGACTGAACCTAATCCAATCCAAATCTCCGAAGATCCATTATAGTAATAATGGTGTCCAATTCCTATTACACCACTTCCAAGTAAAATCGTAATCTGGAAGTATAGTGAGCGAACAGTTGAACTCTTTGTAACAAGTTTCAATTGAACTAACAAGAACCCAATTATGACAACTGCAAAGACCTCAAATACACCTTCTACCCATAAATGCACAATCCACCAGCGCCAGTAATCAGCCATTGTATAGCTGGTATCTGGATTAATAAAGAATGCAAAGCAGTAGAATAATGGAACAGCAATTGACGCGTAGAAGAATAGGTGTACAAGTCCTCCTTTATCGCTCTCTTGTTTCAATGAATTCTTTATACCCCTGTAGACAATAACTAACCATATTATCATACCTGCTGCTAATAGATATTGCCAGAAACGCCCAAGTTCAAGGTATTCCCATCCCTGGTGGCCAAACATAAACCATTCATTTCCAAGAAATCCTTTTGCACCTAACCATTGCCCTATAACACTACCAAAAACAAGGATGATTAAAGCCCAGAAAAGGAGATCCACTAATAACCCCTGTCGTTTTGGTTCTCTGCCGCCAACAAGAGGTGCTACGTAAATTCCAAGTCCTAGCCATGATGTGGCAATCCAAAAAATAGCTAACTGTAAATGTAATCCTTTTGCAATGCTAAATGGTAAAACCTTCGTAATCCATTTAATGCCAAAGAAGCTTTCTGGATCTGTGTAGTAATGTGCTAATAATGCCCCAAACATAACCTGTATGAAGAATAGGAGTGAAACTATAACAAAGTATTTACTTACTTTTATTTGTGAAGATGTAACAGGAATCTTCCTTAAATCAAATTTCGGGAAATTTCCTGGAGTATAGGCCTCTTTCATCCCTAAATGGTAACGATAGAAGAAATAAAGAATAAGTGCCATAAATAATGAAAAAATGGTAATGCTTACTCCACTCCATAGGATAGAGGAATAGGTTAAAGCATTCCCCGCATCCTGGTAATATGGCCAGTTATTCGTATAAGATATTTTATCATTTGGACGATCTGTACTTGATAGCCAGGCTGTCCAGAAAAAGAAATCAGATATTTGTGTAATTTGATCTCCATTTGCCACCCATGCGCGGTTTTTCGTTGGTAAATCCGTGTTTTTAATTAGATTCGGCTGTAATCCCCAGCCGTCTCCTTTTGTAAATATTTTATGATAATACTTCTGTACCTGCTCTAATCCATATGCTTGCGCATTTGTTAATACTAAAGTATCGGTCTTTTTGATATAGCGGTTTTTTCTCATTTCCTTTATGACATTCTCACGGATAACAGTTTCTTTATCCTTCGAAATTTCTGCAAAAAGTTTTCCATCCTCTTTTTTTGCATAATAGTTCTGCATGCCTTCTGTATAAACCTTTAAAGCCTCAGCTGTATAATCTGGTCCCATATATGAACCATTTCCTAGAACCGTTCCATAGTCCATTAATGCATATTTTTGAAAGACAGCTTGTCCACTTTGTATGAAATCCTTTGGAATAAGAGTCTTACCATTTTGATCAGTGACATGCGGTCTTGGAGCTTCTGTTTTAAAAATCCAAAATCCTCCAACTAGTAAAATAGTAAATACAAGAATTAAAGTAGATACACAGATTGATTTAATATAACTTTTTTTAATATTTTTTTTATTTCCCATTTCTAACATCCTCTCCCCGGAAAATATACTTTAAATACGTGAAACATATCACATAACAAAGGATAAAATCAGGCAAAATTTTCATTTATGATGAAATTCCTAAACCGAGATACTCATTTAAAGACATTTCACAATTATATTCAGTAAAGGAAACACCTTTTTTTGAAACTTCTAATTTTAATGGAATGATACCAGCCTTTTCCCAAACCAGTTTCAACTCCATTGCATAATCCTCATTTTCTGTGAATGCTATTCCACAGTCACCACCACCTGCACCAGATGATTTGCCGCTTCCAAAGGTTTCCGCTAAATCACTTAGTTTTTTTAAAAGTGGTGTTTCTATTGAAAGATTTGCAGTTTTCATTAACATTTTTAGGGCATTTCGGTTTATGGTTAAACTCGCTACAGCATCTTTGCAATCTTTAGTTTCAAAGCTTCTTATTAAATTGATTACCGCTTTTTTGCTTTCTTGCAAGAAATTGCTGTACAGTTTATGATTACGTATCTTTTCAACCTTATTAATCATTGGCCCGGTTCTTGCGGGCTCACCAGTCCACCCAACACAAAGGTTAAGCGATGCCGGCGGGTATAATGAAGTAATATTTAAATTTGGCCAAGATTTCATGATTAATTCACTTATACTGCCATTTCTATTTAGTTCATTTAACACCCATTCCGGCTGAAAGGATGAATATGCCAACCATCCCCCAAAGGTTGATGCCGCAATATCTACTCCTGAACCATTCTTTTGGGTTAATAAATGGGCAATTGCTGAAAGCTTAAATACCTGCTCTAGTGTAGGTTGAAACCGGGCAATACTATTTACAGTGAGAATGGATGAAATAACTGCGACAACAACAGCAGCACTTGAGCCTAATCCATACTTCCGTCCCGTTAAAGGATCGTCTAAATCGCTCTTAATCGTTAATTGAATAGGCTTTAAAGGGATGGAATTTTCTCGCAAAAATTGATTCGCTATTAAAATCGAATTTTGTATAAAATGCAACCGGGAATCTACGATATTAAACTGAATATGTTTATCATCAAAATTCCAAGTAACATTGATCAACCCTAATTGTGGAAGTGAAATTCGATTTTCTGAGCTATGCTCAATATTAACTGTAATATACCGATTAATCGCAACAACGACAGCTTGTTGGTTAGGCTCCAGGACTGCATAGTCTCCTGCAATAAGGAGTTTACCCGGTACCCTCACTCTATAGCTTGAAAAAGTCATTGTTATTCGCCCCTTCATCCCTAAGTCATATTTATTTTTTTACATGATCTTTCGATTTCAGTTCATATCCTTTAAGCCAATAATTGAACGCCAGGTCCAATACGTGAGGAATACACATCCCGTATAGCTGGCAGCGAGTGTAATGACTCTTTAACAGCCTGTTCGTCCTGCGGCAAACAAATTATTTTTACATTGGGCCCTGCATCAATAGTGAAATATGCATGCAATCCTATTGATCTTAGTTCTTGTACTTTTTGGATCACATCAATTGTTGCGCTTTGCCAATATAAAAACGGAGGATTTGCACCTAATGTTGTTGCATGCATCTTGAGTGCATTTGCTTCTGTAACCCTGCCAAGCTCATCAAAGTCTCTTTCTTGAATGGCTTTTTTAGCAATTATTAGATCCTTCTCAGCTTCAATCGGCCAACTTGAATAAAATGGCGAGGTTTCTACTACCCTTTTCATTCCTTCCCTGCTTAAAACTTTTTTTTGATTAGCAGTTATAAGAACAGATAAGATAGAAATGTCCCAAGAATCATGGGCGATAATTGGCTTAGCAAAGGAATCAGACCCATCTTCTTCTTCTCCTTTTTGCCACTCAACAAATCCCCCATAAATGGATCGGCAGGCAGATCCTGAACCTAGTCTAGCTATTTTTGACAGCGTTCTATTATCTATGTCAAGACCAATTGCCTTTGTTGATGCGGCTGCTAATGCAGCATACCCTGATGCAGAGGAGGCGAAACCAGCGGCAGTTGGTACCTTATTGTTTGATTTAACAATTGCAAATAATTCTTTCCCAGACATTTTTCTAACGATGTTAAGAAAACGAGTTACTTTTTGCGTTTCAGCTTCGTTTGTTAAGCTTCCATTTAGGATAAATACATCCTCATATAGATGTGTACAAAATTCAACAGTAGTCGTTGTATAAAACTTATCTAGGGTGATAGAGAGACTGCTGTTCATTGGCAAGAAAAGAGTTTCATCCCGTTTTCCCCAATATTTAATAAGTGCAATATTCGTATGTGCCATTGCAGTTGCCTTCATCTTTATCCCCCGTTTCAGCTTAAATCTTTTTAAAACAGCAAAATTATTCCAATTTATTCCCTAATGAGAAATTCCAGGTTTTACTTGCACCAGCTATTAAAAATGCTTTAGCAAGAGATTTTGCATGGCTTGCATTTTTTGCAAGAGCAATAACACATCCCCCTCTGCCGCCACCTGTCAATTTTGCCCCAAGCGCGCCTGCTTTTCGAGCTGCATGGACAAGTTTATTAATTCCATCATCACTTACTCCCAATGATGTTAATTCTTCTTGAGCTAAATCTAAAAGATGTCCAAGAATTTTCAAATGGCCCCCAGAAAGAGCTGTTCTTGCCGTATAAGTAATTTCCTCTAAATGTTCCATAGAAGCATTCGTTTTATGTTGGTCGGTTTTATATTTTTCTTTTACACCACTAACAGCGGATAAAGTGTCCCCAACTCTTCCGGAATCCGCCACAACAAGATGGATGGGTGCTCCAATTTGTATTTGATCTATTTCTCTATCTTTTTGAAACCAGATTGGAGTTTCACCTGAAGCTGCCGCCATATCGATTCCACTTGGATTTCCATGTGCATGGGTTTCAGAAATGTTCACTAAAGAGCTTAAAACTTTTTGATTAAGCTCACGTTTGTAATAAGTAAATAGGCTTCTCACAATCGCAATAGCTACTGCGGCACTTGAGCCCAAACCTCTCCCTAACGGGATAGTCGATTCAAGTCGGATTAAAAGCCCTTTTGGATGTGGAGTTAAAACCTTTAATGTTTCAACAACACAAGCAGCAATTCCCTTCATTTTATTTGGTACTGTTGAAAGGTATCCGTCATAATAGTCACAAGAAATTCTAATACTCTCAGGAATTTCTTCAACAAACGATTTTACCTCAATTAATGGAAAGGGCAGTGCAATTGCCGGTTTCCCATAAACAACGGAGTGCTCCCCAACTAAAATCAATTTACCATGTGCCTTGCCCAACGCAACCTTTTGAGAGAGTTGAACCATCTAGATTGATACCTCACAATTCTTTAGGGAAACTCCCCCAATGTTCATTAGATAAATCAATTCAAAGCAAAATATGTATGAAACATGACTATTGCCTTCAATGATTGTGACCAACAAACTCCTTTACGGTTAAAATGAAATATATTCTTTACTATTTGCAAATGAAATGAATACATACACGTACAAGATTCAGACGTTTTTCTATAGGATTCATTTCACCTTTTCAATAAGTTGACTTAACACAAACCCTATTAATGCCCCTATTAGCCCAAAAAACAATGGTTTATGTGGTTCCTTTGGTGCGAAAAAATAACATCCAAGGATTGTAATACTACAAATTAGTAATGTTCGAACCAGTTCCTTAATATTAACCAATTCCTCCCAAACCTCTATATTTTCTTCGGGAGGTTGGTCAACGTGTTTCATTTCAAAGGCCATTTACGAAACTGCTCCCTTTAAATATATTGTTTCAAGGCTTCTTCCATTTAAAAATACCGTCCAACAATAAATGGATATTCATCTTTTGTATACAATCTGGCTTTGCATTCTCTTAATTTTCGAACACAAGCGACAAGCAATCCTAAATCATTTGTCTCAAAAGATAGTAACCATTCATAGTCACCTAATCCGAAAGCATGAGCACCGTTGGTTAAAATTCCAGGAACAAATTCTTGACCTACCACTCCATGATCTTTTAAAAGAGCCCCTCTTTCTTTCATTATCCAGTCTTAGGACTTTATCATCTTACAAAGGTTTTATCAAAAAAACATTGATATAGGTCAAAATTTAAACAGATACATTAATTTGAGGGTTTCCCCCAAAATCATTGATTAAAAATGTTAGTTTTCATTAAATTAATTGGTAAACATTCTTTATTAGATTAGAAAAACTTGGCGTTCGCCAAGTCCTTAGGTGGCGAATGCCTTAGTTTTTCTTATGCGATTTAAGAGTTGATTTCAATAACGGAAGTTAACACGCTTTAGCGCTTTAATAAAGTTAAACTTTCCTACTTGCTAAAAATAAGAAGCTACCATAAAGCTGGTAGCTTCCTTGCCTTTTACAATCCTGATGGCTGAAAAAGCTCGAGCTTTTCACCATCTGGGCCTTTAAAAAAGATATATTTTGTCCCATTTTTGAAGGACAATATTTCTGTATTTGTAAAAATGACTTTTAAGGATTTCAGTCTTTCAATCTCTTCTTCTATATTTTCTACAGTGAAGGCAATATGGTTTACCTTTCCTTCATCAGGATAATTTTTATTCCTTCCTGAAACCAGCTCAACAAAAATTTGCCCTGTTTCTTTATTTCCTAAAAAAACAAGTTGAATAGCTGAATCTTCTAGTTGTAAATGTTCGATTAAATCCAATCCCAAAATATCTCTATAAAAAGAGATGGAGGTTTCCAAATCATTTACCATCACACCAACATGTTCTAGTTTTTTAATAGCCATTTTATAACAACCTCTCTTTTAATTTATACATAAAGTATATGGAATTTAGTTGGTTTTAACAATTTTGAATAGTTGACTTAATTTTCAAATAATATATATTAAACTTAGGATTACGAAATTTTTTTAGGAGGAGAGTTTTTATGGAAAAATCAGTTGAGAAAAGACTAACCCGTACTGAGGTCCCAGTTGAATTAACTTGGAATCTGGATGATTTGTTTGTTTCTAATTTAGAATGGGAAAATGAATTGGAAAAAATTAAGCGGGACATAACAAGTTTTGAGCGATATAAAGGAACATTACATACTGGTTCAAAAGCATTATTAGATTGTTTACTGGCCCAGGAACAGCTTTACATGAAGCTAGTTAAGGCGTTAACCTATGTTGAGTTAAAGCAATCAACAGATGGAACAGATCCAATTAATCAAGCAAATTCTGCAAAATTTGCAAGCTTGTATACTAACCTAAACACTAAACTATCCTTTATTGATTCAGAAATTCTTGCCCTTGAAGATGGAAAAGTTGAACGTTATCTGATAGAAGAGCCAGAATTAGAGGTATTCCGCAACAACCTCCAAGATCTTCTTGCAAGGAAAAAACATAAGCTTTCACAAGAAACTGAAGAAGCACTTGCATCTCTTGGTGAAGTTCAAGAATCACCCTATCAAATATATCAAATGGCAAAATTAGCAGATATGCAATTTGCTCCTATCTATAACGTAGATGGAGATGAACTTGCCGTCTCCTTCGCACTATTTGAAAACCGCTATGAGTTTTCAGCCGATACACAACTGCGCAGAAAAGCATATCAATCTTTTATTTCAACGTTAAAACAATATAAAAACACGATTGCTGCAGCGTACGCAACTGAGGTAGCAAAGCAAGTAGCCTTTTCACGATTACGAAAGTATGAATCGGTTACCCATATGCTTTTAGAACCACAACATGTAACAATTGAAATGTACAACAATCAACTGGATGTTATTTTTAAAGAGCTAGCTCCACATATGCGCAAATTTGCGAATTTAAAGAAGAAGGTATTAGGACTTGACAAAATGAAGTTCTGTGATTTAAAGGCACCTCTAGATCCTGAATTTAATCCAGAAACATCATATGTTGAAGCAAGTGAATTAATCCTTGAAGCTATTAAAGTAATGGGTCCTGAGTATAGTGACATTATCGCGAAAGGGTTTAAGGAAAGATGGGTTGACCTTGCTGATAATATTGGAAAATCAACGGGAGCATTTTGTTCAAGTCCATATGGTGCACATCCTTACATTCTGACAACCTGGCAAAATAATATGCGTGGTGCCTTCACTCTAGCCCATGAGTTTGGCCATGCGGGACATTTTTATTTAGCAAATAAAAATCAGAGAATTATTAATGTTAGCCCTTCTACCTATTTTGTTGAAGCACCATCAACCATGAACGAGCTTTTATTGGGGCAATATCTACTTAAGAAACATGAAGATATTGAAATGCGCCGTTGGGTTATCCTTCAACTGCTAGGAACCTATTATCATAATTTTGTCACCCATTTACTTGAAGGTGAATATCAGCGCAGAGTATATGCATTAGCTGAAAATGGAGAAGCACTTACAGCAAAGGTACTTTCTGAAGTGACCTCCACAGTGCTATCTGAATTCTGGGAAGATACAGTAGAAATTGATGAGGGAGCAAGTCTAACATGGATGCGGCAGCCTCACTATTACATGGGCTTATATCCATACACCTATTCTGCTGGTTTAACAGTATCAACTGCTGTTGCGCAGATGATTCAAGAGGAAGGTCGTCCAGCTGTAGACCGATGGCTTGAAGTACTTCGTGCCGGTGGTACAATGAAACCACTGGATCTTATAAAACATGCCGGAATAGATATGTCAAAGCCTGATTCCATTAGAAAGGCTGTAACATATGTCGGCTCCCTTATAGATGAATTGGAACAGTTGTATAAGTAATTGAATTTTAAATTTGCACGTATTTTATTACGTGCTTTTTTTCTGTTAAAAGGTATAAGTCAATAGGTAGCCTTACTATCCGGATTTTAAAAGAATTCATGAAACTATAATTTTTTTTTGATATTTTTCATTTTAATTCTGTTAAAATATGAGTAATAAGATACCGGGGGCCAACTATGTATAATACATTTTTTATTTTGCACTTTTTTGGGGCTATTTGCGTGTTTTCTGCGGCAGCCATTACTTTTCTTAACATGATGGGAATGGTTTTTTCAAATGATGCAAAAAGAATATGGAATTGTTCCTATTGGGCTGTAAAGATGGAACGACTTTGGTTCTTTAGCTCCATTTTGCTTATTATTACTTCTTTTTATATGGTCTTTTCTCGTTGGGGATGGAAATTCCCTTGGATTGATATTTCTTTACTGATGATGATTCTGATGATTGCGGGAAACTTCATGATTCACCGTCAGCTAAAGGTAATTCATCAACTGGCAGACAAGGAGACAACCAACACTCCTTCCTTAGAGTTAATAAAAAAAATTCGTGACAGTAACCTTTGGAGTATTGTCTCCATGATGGCATTAGCGGTTGCAGGAATTATTCATCTCATGATTGAAAAGCTAGGAACCGCAGGCTCACTTCTTACTTTTTTCATTACATTGTTAATAGGAATTATTGGATCAAAAACTATTTTATATCTTGCAAACAAATCAAACCAGAAAACCCATGATCAACCCCTAACATAATCTTAATTTAAACGAAAGGAATTCGTGAAATCACGAATTCCTTTTTATTTCATTATTCCTATAATTGTTCTTTTTCTCTTCAAGAATATTCCCCATCACTAAATATACTTATCTGTAGATTATGTTTTTACCAACAGCCCATTTTTTTAACTCTTACAAGATTTTCTAGAATTTTTATGTATTGGTGGTATGATGAAAAATGAAGGTGTTAAAAAAACTTTAAAGGAAGCGATTTTTATTAGAAGCCAAAGGAAGTGGAGAAATGTCTAAAAAACTTAAAACGGGGATTATCTTATTTGGGTGCATTCTCCTATTGCTTGTCATTGGGCCAGCAGTACTCTATCAAATATTTAATTTTAAATTACAACAGGCGTTAGGGTTTATTTCAGTTTATAAAACCAATCTGATCATTACACTTTTAACAGCCTTCTTGTCAGCACTCGTCATTTGTATTGTAACCTTATTTTCACTTAAAAAAATTCCGAATACATTCCTACGAGTGGTTTTTGGAGTGATTGGCTTTATTTTTGGGTATTCGATTGGGCAAATCAATCCAACGAGTTGGTTGTTATTTTTTAATCATCAGCACTTTGGAAAAACGGATCCTATTTATCACCTAGATTATTCATTTTTTGTTTATCAGCTTCCTGGTTTGCAAAGCCTGCTTGGAAAAATTGTGGGCATAATCATTTATTTCATTGTTATAAAGGGCCTTCAACTTGTAATAACCTACTTTATTAAGAATAATAAACAATTCAAAATTACAAAAACTGGTCAAATAATATCCATAATAGATGTAGACAAAGATAGAGTTTATCTACCAAACTTAAAAACAATTCAGCCTATCCTTAAATTGGGTGGTCTATTATTCTTAACATTTGCAGTAGAACAATTTTTAACCAGATATTCAATTTTATATAACTCACAAGAAGGAAACTTTCTGTATGGGCCTGGTTTTGCTGACACCCATTTTACTATTCCAGTCGCTATTCTTATTAATTGTCTATTATTATTGTTTATTAGTACTATGTTTTTTATTTATTCGTTTAAAACAGTTCTTGAATTTAGAGTTCCAAAGACTCTGATTATAAGTATAGTTTCGGCCATCGTCGTCAGCATCCTACTGATTCTTATAAAATCAGGGATTAATGGATTTTACGTTCATCCAAACCAAGTATCTGCAGAATCTCCATACATTCAAAGGACAATTGAGGCAACAAGATGGGGATTTCAAATTGAAAACATTAAAACTAAATCATTTAATCCCTCTACACAGCTTTCAGATTCCGACATTAATCAAAATCAAAATTTGATTTCCAATGTCAGGATTAATGATATTGGACAAACAAAAGATATCTATAATCAATTGCAAAGCTTTAAAAATTATTTTGTTTTTAATGATGCCTCTGATGACCGTTACAACGGGCAACAAGTATATATCGATGCTAGACAAATGGATGTTACGAAACTTCCGGTCCAGACATGGATTAACCAAAACATTGTTTACACACATGGGTATGGGATTGCTGCAAGCCACGTGAACCACTTTAATAGCGATGGACTACCAATTGAAATAGCAAAAGATACACCCGTAAAAACAAGTCCACCACTCCCAAAAGTGACACAGCCTAATATTTATTTTGGAACGATGGATAACAATGTCATTGCCCCAACGACACAAGGCGAATTTGACTATCCTTCAGGTGATACCGATCATACTTCACACTATAAAGGTGGATACGGTCTTCCTATTAAAGGAAACCAGCTAATATTAACACTTGAAACAGGGACATTAAAATATTTTACAAGTAACCAGTTTACAGATAAATCTCAATATTTGTTTGACCGGAACATTTATAAAAGGGTAAAAGATATCGCGCCATTCTTGACTTATGAAAAAGATGCCTATCCGTTTGTAAGCAGTGACGGGAGGATCCAGTGGATGCTTGACGCATATACTAAAACAGCCAACATTCCATATGGTGAAAAATTTAGTGGAGTTAATTATCAAAGAAATTCTGTAAAAGTGGTTATGGATGCCTATACAGGGAAAGTTACGTTTTATGTTGTAGATTCATCTGATCCTATGATTAAAAGTTTAATGAAAATTTATCCTAGCTTATTTACAACTAAAATTCCAAATGATGTAAGAGCACATTTTCTATATCCGAAACAACTATTTGACAACCAGTCAAAGGCAATAGCATCTTATCATATGACAGATCCAACGACTTTTTACAATAAAGTGGATTTATGGGATTTGGCCCAAGAAATTTATAAACAAAATGAAACAGCAACAAGGCCTTCTGTTTATCAAATTCTTCAAATGCCAGGCAATAGCAATCCATCTTTTGTTTTAAGTCAATTATTTACACCGAATAATAAAATGAATCTAAACGGATGGCTAGTTGCAGGAAACGATCCAAGTGAATACGGGCATTTAACCCTTTATCAATTCCCGGAAAGCACTTTATTTTTCGGACCTATGCAGGCAGAGAATCAAATTGATTCAGATCCTACCGTTTCAAGTCAATTAACACTTTGGAATCAACAAGGGTCTCACGTTGTAAGAGGGAATTTATTACTCGTCCCAATTGGGAATGCTGCTATCTATATTGAACCAGTTTATTTAGTTGCTGATCGAAATGGTTCCCTTCCACAGCTTCAAAGGGTCATAGTCAATTTTAACAAAAAAGTATACATGGATAATTCTTTGGCAGATGCCCTAAGAAGCTTGGTCGCTGATATATCAGGTGGCACATCACCAAATACAACTAGCAATCAACCAAGTACCAATAAAAATGAAAAAGTAAATCAGTTGGCTGAGCAAGCAAATACTTTGTTAAACGATTACAAAACACAAACAGCCAATGGCAATTTCGAAAAGGCTGGTAAAGATCTTGAACAAATTGGACAATTGATTCAACAAATGATGAAAACAAAAAAATAATAGAAAGTAAATAAAGACCTGAGTCCTTTTGTAAGGGCTCAGGATTTTAGTTTTAGGAAAATAATGCTTAAATTGCAAAATTAATTACTTATCTAGGCAAAAAGAGTCCCTAATAAGGCCGAAGTATTTGAATGGTTTCGAAGCCAAGAAAACCGGTTTTGAGCAAAAACCAAACCCCATCTGGCATTACTTTCCCCTATATGTAATACAGCAAAAAGGACAAGGAACTAGCTGTTTTTTTAAGATTCATTTTTATATTTAGTTCGCTTTTTGTGAAGAAATCTCTCCCATACAACTTCATTTGCTTCATTTTCAAATGTATCATTAAGCGGTTCTAACGTTCTTCCTGTTTTTCGTTCATATGCTTTTTCAATTAGATAATCTGCAATCCTTGGGTTTTTCGGTAAAATAGGCCCATGTAGGTATGTGCCAATAAGATGATGATAATGTAGTCCTTCTTCACCATTTTCACCATTATTTCCATACCCGTTTACAACTAAGCCTAATGGCGGAAGATTATGGTAAGTTCTCCCCCCATGGTTTTCAAACCCAACTACATTTCCAAATTGTTTCGTACTTATTAAAAGGTTTGTCATTAGACGATTTTTTCCTGCCTCACTATATAATGGTAGAATACCCATCCCCTTCAATTTTTCTCCATTCTTTTTCTTATAATATTCACCTAAAAATTGGTATCCTCCGCAAATAGTTAGACTCGATACTCCATCTTCTATCCAGTCCTTTATTTCCTTAACAAGTGGTTGTAGCTTGTTTGTCACTATCGCTTGTTCTCTATCACTACCTCCACCAATCATAAATAGGTCACACCAAGGTTTATTTAATGCATCATTTGGGCTTTTGATTTCTTCTACTTGTAGAGAAATCCCCCTCCATTCGCATCGCTTTTTTAAGCAAATAATATTTCCCCTGTCTCCATACAGATTGAGTATATCTGGATAAAAGTGGTATAGTACTAGTTTCAAGATTGCTATCTCCTTTATTTTCCTTTTCTGCTTCTTTAGATAGAATTGAGATCATTGGAGAAAGACAAGTATAAGTTGCCATAATATAGGTTGGGGATTCAAAACGTTTTGCATATAAAACCGCCTCATTCATGTCAGGAAGAATGATAATTTTCTTTTCAGGGAAGCCCGTATATTTCATTCTAAGTGCAGCATCATGTGCTCTTGTTCCACTTGCAATGAACAACTCTAATTCATCTCGATTTGCAAGTTCCATGTCAATATCCCAGATCCATGAAATATCTTCTCCATCTGCAAGGTTATCATTTAAACAAAACATTAAAAGTTTTGTTTCGTCGCCTTCAAAATATTCTGAAAGTGTAACATTTCCACCTGCAGGATTTTTCACAAGATTTAATCTCCAAACCTTTCCGTTTACAAGAAACTCCTGCATTCTCCCTTTTGAGTTTTGATAGGTCATTAGTCCTTTACGTAATACATCTGGTTTCACATCTAGTGCTTGACAAGCTTGAATAGCAAAAAGCACATTGTAAGCATTGTATAAACCTTTAAACGTAGTAGGATATTCTTCATCATCAATTACAAGCCTGATTCCTTTTTTATCATTAAAAACCTTTTCAGCAGCAAACGTTGTTTCAGGACGTTTAAACCCACAGGTGCAGTGATAATGTCCAAGATGGCCGTAATGAACAGAACTATATGAAAGCTCATTTTGGCAATTAGGGCAATATCTTGACTCTGTCATTAAATATGAATCAAAGGGATAAGCATGAGCATTTAATCCAACATAAATATTATCCTTTTTCAGGTTGGAAAAACGATTAGAAAAAGGGTCATCTGCATTGATGATGAAATTGCCAGCAAAATACTTTAGGCTATCTTTCATCTTTTTGATTAAGAGATCGATTTCCCCATAACGGTCCAATTGATCACGGAAAAAATTCGTTATTAATAAATAGTCAGAAGGACATTCTGCTATGGCATTTGGTAGACTTGCTTCATCTACCTCCAAAACGGCAACATCATATTTCTTCCAGCCAATTAAAGGAGCAGATTGAACAAGGCAAGCTGAAAGCCCAGTTACCATATTTGAGCCCTCACGGTTAGTCATTACCGATTGCCCTGCAGTTTGGAGCAGATGGGAAATTAGATTAGCAGTAGTGGTTTTTCCATTAGTTCCGGTAATATAGAAAATGGTTTTAGCAATAGATCTACTATGACGCAAAAATTTGGCATCCAGTTTCCGGGCTACAATTCCAGGAATTGTGCTTCCTCCATGCCCCAAAGCCCTGCTAAGCACTCCTATTATTTTCCCTGCCCAAATAGCTACTTGTGTTTTCATATTATCCCTCCAGTTTAGGATAAACATATCCTGTCATGGACAAAATTTTTGTACATTCTTATTTATTTTGGCGTTTATATTTATATTTATTTGATGTACTTTATTCCAGCTTTTTAGATGCAAATCTATATACCAGCATGAGATAATTCAAGTCCTTATTGGAAAACTTTTCAGGTTCGAAAGGAAATTAAACTTAGTTAAAGAACGAAGTTGAACAAGAATTGCAATAAAAATATATACATCCATTTCTTTTTAGACAGATTTTCTTTAATTCTCACAGTTCTTTATCATTATTTTCTAATTCCTTTTTCATCTTTATAATGTATGATCTCTGTTGCATAGTTGCGTGAGAATAGAGGATTTGAATATAAAAAAAAGCTAATCCCTGAATGGGTAAGTTTATCCCAACCTTAAATGATATAAGAGGCATTACCTTCTATATTGATAATCCCCAACAATCAGAGATACTTTTAAATGGAGAGCCAATTGATTTCCGATACATTTCTTATAACAATTCTGATTATACTGGCCGTAAAAGTATTGGTATTAAATGGTTTTATAGAAATGTGACAGATTATAAGCAGTATTTACTGAGTTCCAGAGAACCGTACAGAATTCATTTTTTCTCGGATTCAAACTATCGAAATGGTAGTTGCATGAATGCCAGTTAAGAGAATTCCTCTCCCTTTTCTTACATGTTTCTCATTTTTCCTATACTAATAATTAAGTTATTTATTTCTTATTTTATAAAACCCCACCTTGCTTATAGGGGTTTTATTTTACTTAAAATAACTTCACTGGGCAAAATAATAGCACTTGATGGTAAACATAATCCACCTTGAAGATAGGCTTATTTTCAGGGATAAACCAGAAAAAAGCGATTATAAAACCTCTGAAGACAATCATTATCTATCTGAATTTCTAAAAGTTATTAAGTGGAGGTTATTTAGCTATGACTGCCGTCCAAACTTTTTATTTAAGCCGGATTCTTCGTAATAAAGTGTGGTCCGAATCAAAAAACATTTTAGGCACCTTGTTAGATATAGTTGTAGATGTATCAGCTGTTCGTCCCCAAGTGATTGCAGTTAAAATGAAAGTTGGAAACAAAGTACGAATTGTTGATTTTTCTAGCTTTATAATAATTAAAAAAAATAAACAATATTACATTGAATGTAAGGAATTACAAGATAAAATTATATCATCCGAGAACACCTTATTCCTCGTAAAGCATATTCTTGATAAGCAAATAGTGGATATGTATGGAAGGAAAGTTGTTAGGGTCAATGATCTTAGACTCGCCATTCTATCTAATGGAGTTTATATGCTTGCGGTAGATGTAGGCTTTGAAGGGCTATTAAGAAGACTTGGAATTGCAAAACCACTTAAACATATAATGAAACCAATGCGAATCAATATTCCTAGCCGCTTCCTTCTTTGGGACGATGTCGAGACGATAGACCTTTTTCGCCAGGGAATTAAACTTTCCACATCCTATAACAAGTTATCAACCCTCCATCCTTCCGACTTGGCAGATATTCTTGAGGACTTAGACAGGGCTGCTCAATTAGCTGTTTTCTCTTCATTAGACATTGAGAAAGCAGCAGATGTACTTGAGGAGCTAGAGCCGGATTTTCAGGTAAATATGATTGAAAGCCTTACCGTTGATAAGGCAGTTACCATGCTAGGAAAAATGCCTGCTGATGAAGTAGCTGATATATTGGACGAATTAGATAAGGAACAGGCTTTTGAAATTTTAAACAAGATGGAAAGCGATGTATCAGAGGAAGTACGAGAGTTAATGGATTATCCAAACCATTCAGTTGGAAGCATTATGACTACCGAATATATTGCATTCCATGAAAATATGACAGTAATTGAAGTAATTAATCAGCTTAGAAAATTAAAGCCCGATTCTGAATTGGCTTATTATCTTTATATTGTAAACAACGAAAACAAACTTATTGCACACCTTTCCTTACGTGACTTAGTCATTGCGCAACAAGAAACATTTTTGCATGAAATTATGAATCGAGACATCATTTATGTTTCAGATGATGAAGAAATTGAAACTCTAAATGAAATTATTTCAAAGTATAATTTATTTGCCATTCCTGTTGTTGACACTAGAATGACCCTTATAGGTATTGTTCAGATAAATGATGTAGTACATAACTTATTAAAAGCAAAAAGAAGAAAACGCTAGAAAGGGGGAGGGATAAATGCTCTCAAAAATCACAAAAAAACCGAACCTTTGGAGAAGAACTCTAATATTTTTAACACTTTTAGGTCCAGGAATAATCACTGGCAGCGTAGATAACGATGCAGGTGGAATTACAACTTATTCAGTTGCAGGGGCCTCTTACGGATACAGTCTACTATGGACTTTGATACCAGCTTTTATTGTTCTTCTAATAATACAGGAAATGAATGCTCGAATGGGCATTGTCACAGGAAAGGGTCTTGCAGACCTAATTAGAGAAAATGCAGGTGTAAAAGTAACCTTTTTTATTTTCCTTGGTTTATTGGTTGCTGACATAAGCAATACGATGACGGAATTTGCGGGAGTTGCAGGAAGTACAGAGGTTTTTAATATTAGTAAAAATATTTCTGTTCCTTTGGCAGCTATCGCTGTTTGGCTGCTGGTCGTTAAGGGTACATACAGAGTTGCAGAGAAAATCTTTTTAATTTTTAGTGTTGCTTTACTTTCATATATCGTTTCAGCTTTAATGGGTAAACCAAATTGGTCCGAAATTGGCACATCAATGGTTCATCCAAAAATGGCTTTAAATTTTAATTATATTTCAATGGTGATTGGATTAATTGGAACCACTATTGCTCCTTGGATGCAGTTTTATATGCAGTCAGCTGTAATTGAGAAGGGACTTAAAGTCGAGGATTATAAGTATACCATAATCGATGTGGTTGTTGGATGTGTTGCAACAATTGTAGTTGCCTTTTTTATTATCGTTGCATGCGGATCCACCCTTTTTGTAAACGGGCATGGTACCCAAATTACAACTGCAAAAGATGCTGCCCTAGCATTAAAGCCTTTCGCAGGTGCAATGGCTTCTCAAGTATTTGCTTTTGGATTATTTGTAGCCTCCATTTTTTCTGCAACAATCCTACCTGTTGCAACTGCATTTTACGTTTGTGAGGCCTTCGGTTTTGAAGCGGGTATTGAAAAAAAATGGCGGGAGGCACCACAATTTTATTGGCTTTATACGGTAATTTTGGTTATTTCCGCTGGAATTATTTTAATTCCTAATGCTCCACTAATTGAAATTACTTTATGGTCACAAAGAATTAATGGTATCCTTTTGCCTGTTGTACTCATTTGTATGATGCTTTTGGTTAACAATAAAGAAGTTATGGGAAATCATACTAATAAATTTATAAACAATGTTATTGGCTGGATTACCATCGTTATTTTAGTTGTCTTATCTTTAATTCTTGTATTATTATCCATTTTTTAAATACAATGTCCTTTTTTCCAAATTTCACAAAAGTGGTTTAAGAAAGCAATTAAATGAAAGCACAAAGCCCCATCTCATTTTTGAGATGGGACTTTTTATATAAAAATTGAAACCAATTTATTTTATGTTTGAGTTATTAGAAATAATGTCAAAAAATGCATGTACAATTTCTAACGATTGAAACGTTATTAATGAAAGTGCTGTCAAACTAAAAAATACAATGGGAATTACACGGATCCACATTTTTTCACCTCCTTTTAGTTAAAGGAGAAATATACCGGTACTTAATGAGAAATAGATGAAAAACAAATGAACTATAGGTGAAAAGTTTAAATATTTTTAAAAATTTTATTGGGTATTATGAATGTGTCTTTATAAATTTAAGAATAGCAACTTTCTAAATAATCAAAAATTGACATAAATCAAGGTTTTGGATTATTTCCTTTTTTAAAATAATATCAAAAAAGTAGTTTCAAAGGGTGGTTTATTTGATTGGGGAGATTCACCAAATTTTAATTGGTTTACACATTTTTCTTGCCATAATTTGGGTAGGTGGAATCTTATTTATTGGCTGGGGGGTGTTTCCCGCTGTTAAAGCAATGAAGCCCAATGAACAGCGACTATTTCTTCATACACTTATGCTTAGAACACATTGGATTTTTACTTTGGCAGGCGCTGGTGTCATTATTACTGGATTTTTGCTTGGAACGGTTGTTGGTCCAATTACACATATATCAGATATCTTTAGGTTTGCATATGGAATAAGTTGGTTTATTGCTTTTCTGATTGGGCTCATTACTCTTGCGTGGGGTATTTTTGTTGGATATAACCAAACAATGAAGGTTCTTTCAGAGGACTCTCTATGGTTTTCAGCTGAAAACGGCGATGCCCTGCCTTTAAATAAAGCAATGGTAAAAATAACATGTTTAGAATCCGTTGAAGTGATTGGCTTCATAGTTATTTTAATCTGTATGGTCTTATTAAGGTAAACTAAACAGGAGGCGGGCCGCTTGAATATAAATGAAGCAAGTTTACAAAAGAAAAGTAAAGACATGTTTACGTATCGTTTTACATGGCTTCACCTCGCACGACCTATGACATTTACAGGCACAATTAGCCCAATTTTAGCGGGATCCATACTGGCTTTTAAAAATGGGCCCTTTCACTTTGATCGTTTTATTGGATTCATTCTCTCAGCCCTTATGGTTCAGTCCTCCGTTAACATGTTAAATGATTATTATGATTTTCAAAACGGACAGGATCATGAAAAATGGGTGTTGAATAACGAAACATTATTTAAACAAGGTCCCCGTATTCAGTCAATCCCCTATGTTGTTACTTGCATGCTTTTTTTAGCTGCTTTCCTTGGAATTTGGCTGGCCACTCAAAGTAGTGTTTGGGTCGTCATAATTGGTATACTAGGAATTACTTTTGGAATTCTTTACTCGGCTGGATCACATTCCCTATCATCCTTGGGCTTTGGCGAAATAACTGCAGCCATTTTTTTAGGGATTGTACCTACTACTCTTTCATATATGATTCAGGGCTTATCATTAGATATTCATATTTTCTTACTATCAATGCCATTTGCATTTCTAATTGCCACTATGATACTTACAAATAACATTCGCGATATTGAAAAAGATCAACCATTTCGCCGCACTTTAGCCATGAGACTCGGACGGTTACATGCACCTCATTTGCTTACGCTATTACTTGCTTCTTCCTATTGTTGTGTTCTAATTTTAATATCATTTAAACTCATTTCTGTTTTAACAGGGATTGTAATATTTGCGGTTCCTTTAGCTTATCGGCTTCGGTGGTCATATCGACCAACAGCAAATCGGATTGATGAAATTTCTGGGATGAAATGGGCCGCTTGGCATCATTGGGCTTTTGGATTGTTATTTACTTTTGGTTTTATACTCTCCGTTTTATAAAAACTTATAGGTTATTTAGTATTTTTTCCATATAAACTGTTCACAACAGATATGGCTTCCAACTCTTTCCCTTCTGGAATTGGAATGAGGAATTCCACTAGAGTTTCAGTATCAAAGGTTCCAAATTCAATTTTAAATTGTAGGCATGGTGGAGTGTCTGTTGTGATAGCTAACTTTTTATATTTTGCAAAATGACCCCAGTCGTAAAATAGACTATCTCCAAATAAAATCCCATCTGTACAAATGTAGATTTCTTTTATAACAGACAGTTTCTGCTTATAGAACTTAAAAGGACTCCCCTTCCCCTGCAAAGCGCCTATATTTGCTGACTCATATGTCCAGTGAGCTAAAAATGGCTTTCTGCCACTTAAAATCTGATTTCTTATTAACCTTGTTTTCTTTTTTGTAAAGAAAAAAATGGAATAAAAGGTAATTCCCAATAAAGAAATAAAGCTGATTATAACAGGTAGATAAAAACCCATCCTTTACACCACCTTTTATTAAAATCATCTATCTTATCATATTTTCCCTTTCCCCAATCTGTGCCAGTATACCTTAATTCTACAGTAGAATAGCTATAAAGTTTGATTCCTAAAATTAGGATGTACTTCTAATAGCCCATTTTTAAAACTTTTATATAACAGTATTGATTTATTTAATCTGTAGTATTACAATGAAATTACCAAAACTTAAGGGGGAAACTAAAATGATGAACTTGGACTTTTATCATAACCTTCCACAGAAAAAGTGTTGTACTTGTGGGTGTGAAATGGAGGAAATGCATGAGTCATACTTTGATGAATGTGAACATTGTTTAACAAAACATGATGAATAGGCAAAACTTCCCCTTACGTATAAGTAAGGGCTTTTTTTTATTTACAAAATGAAATTATGGATAAGTAATATAGGAGAAAAAGAACATGTGTTAAAGAGTCCAATAAATATAAGGGAAATTACTTTGGTTGTTGAAGCCTTCAATAACTTGGAGCATACAAAAGAAAAAAAGAGCTGCCAAATTGACAGCTTCTTTCGCCTTTTTAAGCCATTAGTTTACAAATATCATTTGTAAATTCAACTGGATCATTGATTGGTAATCCTTCTATAAGTAGAGCTTGGTTATATAGAAGCTTTGTAAATAATGATAATTTTTCTTTATCTTTTTCAAAGGCATCCTTTAAAGAGGTAAAAACTTCATGATTCGCATTAATTTCCAGTACTTTATCCGCTTTTACATTTTGATTATTTGGCATTGCTTTTAAGACTTTTTCCATTTCAATCGTAATCTCTCCATCTGCTGTTAAACAAACTGGATGTGATTTTAATCGTTTTGAAACACGTACATCTTTCACTTTTTCCGCTAAAACATTTTTCATATAATCAAAAAGCTCTTTATTTTCACTTGAAACTGTATCATTTTGATTTTCATCGGTATCGATCCCCAAATCACCGCTTGAAACAGATTTAAATTCTTTGTCTTTGTAGTTCATTACCATTCGAATGGCAAATTCATCAATTTCTTCGGTGAAGTATAAAATCTCATAACCTTTATCAGCTACCAATTCTGTTTGTGGAAGCTTTTCAATTCTTTCAATTGTTTCACCTGAAGCATAATAAATATATTTTTGGTCCTCAGGCATTTTGGATACATATTCATCTAATGTAACCAATTTCTTTTCTTTGGAGGAATAGAAAAGTAACAAGTCTTGCAGCGCGTCTTTATTTGCTCCAAAATCACTGTATACTCCAAATTTTAATTGTCTGCCAAAGGATTTATAAAATTCTTCAAACTTTTCTCTATCCTCTTTTAGCAGCCCTAGCAATTCACTTTTTACTTTTTTGCCTATATTTTTTGCAATTAGCTTCAATTGGCGGTCATGCTGAAGCATTTCCCTCGAAATGTTCAGTGATAAATCCTCTGAATCCACCATTCCTTTAACAAAGCTAAAATAGTCAGGAAGTAGGTCTGCACATTTATTCATGATTAGGACACCATTAGAATAAAGTTCAAGTCCTTTTTCAAATTCTGGTGAATAATAATCAAATGGTGTTTTTTCAGGAATAAATAAAATTGCATTATATCTTATCGCGCCGTCTACACTGATATGAACATGTTTGATGGGTTTATCAAAGCCATAGCGTTTTTCTGTATAGAAATTCTCATAATCCTCATCTGTAAGTTCATTTTTATTTTTCCGCCAAATTGGAACCATGCTATTGATTGTCTGTTCCTCTTTGCATTCTTCAAATTCACTATCGCTGCCTTCCTTAAGCTTGCTAGTAGGTATATCCATTTTGATTGGATAACGAATAAAATCTGAATATTTTTTAATAATGGATTTTAATTGATATTCATCTAAAAACTCATCATAGTTTTCATCTTCGGTATTCTCTTTTATTTTCAGAATGATTTCTGTTCCAACTTCCTTTTTATCGTCTGGAACAATTGTATATCCATCTGCACCTTTTGATTCCCATTTGTACGCTTCGTTGCTTCCTAATGCCTTACTCATTACGGTTACAACATCTGCAACCATAAACGCTGAATAAAAGCCAACCCCAAATTGCCCGATGATTTCATGTCCATCCTTCAATGCCGTCTCATTCTTAAATGCCAAAGATCCACTCTTTGCAATGGTCCCGAGATTATTTTCAAGCTCTTCCTTTGTCATTCCGATTCCAGTATCAATGATCCTAAGTACTCTATTTTCCTTGTCAGCTTCAACCTTAATATAATAACTGTCCTTTTCAAAGCTCAAGGTATCATCTGTCAAAGCTTTATAATAGATTTTATCAATTGCATCACTTGCATTTGAAAGCAACTCTCTTAAAAAGATTTCTTTGTGAGAGTAAATAGAGTGAATCATCATTTCTAACAGTCTTTTTGATTCAGCTTGAAATTGCTTTGTTTCCATTACTTTACTTCCCCTTTCTCATTATGTATTACCTTTCCAATTTTAGCACTCTCACATAAGGAGTGCTAATCCATTATTTTAATAACATATTTTTTGGTAGTATGTCAACCATTTTTGCACACTAAAATAGAGCCTCCATTTGTGAAGGCTCCCATTATCATTATTAAAAATGATGTATTGAATATAAATATGTGAAAATTTTATTCCTTCTCCGAATCATCATTATTTCCAAAAAAAGAACTAAAAAGCTCTGGTAGCATTTGGCCCATTAATTCTCCTGCATCACCTAATTGATATTTCATAAGTAATTCTGCCGCTTTTTGGGAAGTTTGCAATTGAACCAGCATTGGATTAGAGTTCGGAACCATCTCGAACCACTTCATATTGGCATAATTAAGAGAATACGTGTAGTTGGCACAACCTATTTCAATAATATCTTGAATTTGCCCATAACCTTCTAAACTGCTTTGTATTTCAGGTGGTTGACCGTTATTCTTTTTAAAGGATGTAATAACCTTTAGATGGGAGTCTGGTTTTTCATCATCTTCAGACTCCATTAATGGAGATAGGGCAACATTTTCCTGGAGGACTGAGGGTTGCTGTTGCTGTTCTTCTTCATCTTCATCTTCACCTGATCCGAATCCAAATAAATTGGCTAAAAGATTTCCTCCAATAGGGGAAGTGTCGTCCATACTTTCATCCTCTGATTCCTCTATTGCTTCACTCACTTTTTCTATTAAATTGGAATAATTCAAATTTTGAAGTATTGATGCTGATTTATTAGCAATTTCCTCTAATAATTCTTCTTCATTTACATCTTGATGCCGTTTTTTTATTTCATCTACCGCACAAATAAATGCTCCAAGGCCGCTTAAAAGTAAGGAATCGTCATCTAACTCTCCAAAAAACTCAGAATTCAATTCCTTTTCATGTTGATCACTGCCAAACCTGGATAACAGAGCACCATTTGAAACAAACTTTATTTCCTCACCTTCTCCAACCTGGATGCTAAACGTCACTTTTTCCAAGATTTCTTCTCCTCCTTTACCTATGCTTCTATTTATATTCCTTGATAATAAAAAATAAATGTCGTACAAATTTTTTGACTATTATTTCTAATACTTTGTATAATTTCTACATTATGGTTTGAGTTCGGAGGAAAACTGCATGCCAAAACCTTGGTCACCTGAAGTAGCAATTCCAATTAAAAAAGCAAGATTATTGATTGAAAAACAATTTCCACAGATTAATCCCATCCAAATTTCACACTTTGGAGAAGGCTTTGACAACACAGTGTTTAATGTTAATAATCAGTACGTTTTTCGCTTTCCTAGAAGAGAAATTGCTGTTTCCTTATTAAAAATAGAAAATCATCTTCTTCCAAAGCTAATTAAAGAATTAAATATCGCGATTCCTGAACCCATTTTTTTCGGAAAGCCAAGTAATGAATATAATTGGCCATTTACAGGCTACCAACTTGTCCATGGTGATTCACCGGGTCTCCTCTCAGATGAAACTCGTGACCAATCAGCAGAATCACTTGCCATTTTTTTTAGAAGGCTTCATCAATTTCCGATTGAAGAAGCAAAAGAATTGGGTGTTCCATATGACTCCTTAGAACGCACGAATATTGTAAAACGGAAAGCTATGTTATATGAGAAATTAAATAAGGCAGTAGAGCTACAGTTAATTACTAAAGAACATATTGTGTTTGAATGGCTCAAAGCCTTGAAGATTAAGGAGAGTAATACAAAGCTCACACTTGTTCATGGGGATTGTCATATACGAAATATTTTAGTAAATGAAAGAGGAATCATTTCAGGCATAATTGACTGGGGCGATACTCATCTTGGGAATCCTGCTATTGACCTTTCCATTGCTTATAGCTTTTTATCCTCAAAAGGGCGTAAAAATTTCTTCAATATTTATGGGAATGTTTCATTGGAGACGAGGAGGTTAGCACAATTTTTCGCGGTATATATATCTGTTGTTCTTATACTTTATGGACATGACCTTCATGATGAAAAATTAGTTACAAGTGCATTAGACAGTTTAAGGGTTTCGTTGAATTAAGGTGCATAGCACCCTAATCCACTACCCTTACAACTTCATTGCCGCATTTTCTACATTCCCCGTGTAAAAGGATTCCCTCTTTCTTTTCCTTAACCGTATAATTAACTATTTGTACTGCATCACAACAAGATGAACACCAAACATTTTTTTCTATTTGTTTTCTAAATGTTTCTGGAATTGACAGCCATTTTTTATTTGCTTCAAAAGACAGAACATCATTCTTACCTTCTCGAAGTGAACTTCCTTCTTTTTCTAAGATATCCATAACTTCCTGAATGCGCACTTTTAACTTTTTATAATCAATCATTTGCCATGCTTGCAAAATAGGAATTAGATCTTTATTTTGGGTTTTAACAACTTTATCTAAAAGAAGAAGAATTAACCCTCGATTTCTGTCCTTTAGGGTTTCAACAAATTCATATTCAAGGTTTTCAGATGCTTCTATAAGCTTGTACAATAGCTCTACAGCATAGGTTTCGCGTTCAATTTTCCAACCCTTATCAGTAAAAACCAATAAAGGAAGTCGACCATCATATTCAATATCCAAATAATGATTTAGAATCACCCAATCGATCTTTGCTAGTATCTCCTTTTGGGTTTCTCCTTTAAATGAACCATAAACTGGGCTATAGTCTAACTCCAGATCGAGAAGTTTCTTATCTTTAGAACCACCGAGAATTTTTGCCAGCATTGCCCTTCCACCACTCATGATTAAATCATCAGCTCCACGCAAGATGATTTTTATTTCATCCTCTGTTAACTTTTTAACTCCTTTTGAATCAAGTTCATGTTCTACCCGTTTCTTATTCCCCATTTTCAACCCTCTATACTAATTTTTTTATTTTTATTATATCCCTTTTGCTTCAAGTTCAAAATAAAAATAGCTGTATGCAAAATAAGCATAGCAGCTGTTGGTTAATTTAAGTAAAATACTCTATTTTAGCCTCAGGAAAATAGGTATTAATATAGCTCACTAACGTGTCTTTTATTTCCTCTTGTTCACCATCAGTATATACAAACTTCCCTATCCCATAGCGTCCCCATTTCCATTTTCTTTTTGCCTCATCCAGTTCTAGTTTTGTCATTGGATAATTCTTTTGGATGACACGCTTGGCCGGTTTGGTAAAGCGATGCTGGATCATTTCGAAGGTTAAATCTTTTTTGGCTGAATCAGGTAGTTCTCTTTCTAATGTTTCAAGCATTTCTTTATAGCCTTCCTTCCACCCTTCATGCAAGTAAATGGGGGCAATGATAAAGCCTAATGGATATCCAGCACCAGCTACTTTTACTGCCGCACCGATTCTTTCAGGAAGCCTAGAAGTACCTGGTTCAAAGTTTTTTATAATATAGTCATCATTCACACTAAAACGGAAACGGGTTCTTCCATTGTGTTTGGCATCTAATAAATGATCCACATGTTCAAATTTAGTTACAAATCTAAGTTTTCCATATTCCGATTGTCCAAAAAATTCAATCGCTTTTTTGAGTGTATGGGTTAAATGGTCCACACCAACAATATCAGAAGTACAAGAGGCTTCAAATCTGGTTGGTTCCGGTGCACGTTCCTTCATGTAATCTTCTGCAGCTTCAAAAATATCCTCTACATTCACGTATGTGCGAATATAAGGTTTACTACCCATTGTTGTTTGTAAGTAACAATAATGGCAATGTCCCATACATCCAGTGACAAAGGGAATGGCATATTCAGCAGATGGTTTTGATGTATCAAACTTTAACGTTTTTCTCACTCCAACCACTAAAGTTGATTTTGCAATACGGTATTTTTGAAAATCATTTTCCCCTGGTAAATTCCGGATTTGGTTATGCGAAGTGGTCTCCCTAATTTCAACACCCATATTTTCAAATTTTGCAACCAAGGTTTTTCCAAGTGGGTAATCTAAAGCCTTAGGTTCAACGTAAACAAGCTGTGGTACAAATGGCTTAACCATAATAATCCTCCATTTCAGCTGAACCAAAGGCTTCCTGAAAGGCCATTTCTGCCTCACTAGATGTTGGATATACAGCCATTTCATCTGTTAATGGATAATAGGTCTCATGTATAAAAAGAGCTAACTCATTTGGATCCTCTGGATTTTGAACCACCGCAGCCTCCTGAATAGCAGCGACATCTTGTGCATGCGGGTTACGAATGATGATATAAACAATTTGCCCTGGCTGATAAGATGTTTCCATATGTTTTACTTCCCACCTAACATAAGATTATTTTGATTGTAGTATTCACCAATAAAAAAATCTAAGAAGGTTGAATTTTTTCCAACTATCCAATGTTTCTTTAGAAAAGTAAATCTTTTTCCTTTTAAAAATTGGTATTCTAAATAAAAAAAAGAATGTTGAAAACAATAATGATAAAGGAAGAATATACTTTTTTAAAAATATTATTGAAATACATTGAGGGATAAATATGAATGATTACTTAATTCAAGCCATTAGACAACATTCTGAACCATTAAGGAATTTCTACGATTTAGAGCCTTTAATACAACAAATTAATCAACAAAAGTATGTACTTTTAGGAGAATCCTCCCATGGAACATCTGAATATTACAAAATTCGCACCGAAATTTCTAAACGTTTAATTACAGAGAAGGGATATACTTTTATAGCAGTTGAGGGAGACTGGCCAGCCTGTCAAGAAGTCAATCGTTATATTAAAGGTTTTGATCAAGAGCATACGAATGCCAGACAAGTTTTAACTACTTTTGACCGTTGGCCTACTTGGATGTGGGCAAATGAAGAAATGGTGGATTTTATTGAATGGTTAAGAACATATAACCAAACTCAGCCTTCTCGAGCGCAAATAGGATTTTATGGATTGGATGTCTATAGCCTATGGGAATCCATGGACGAAATTTTATCCTATTTAAAACAAGTCAATTCCCCTGATTTTTCTACTGCTCAAAAAGCATTTACCTGTTTCGAGCCATTTAAGAGAGAGCCAGCGAGGTATGGTGTTTCAGCTTCGTTTTACTCTGAAGGCTGCCAAGAAGAAGTATTAAAGCTTCTAACCGAACTATCAGCAAATAAAAATAAATATGTTCATTCTGAAGAAAGTAGTCTAAACCTTGAAGTAAATACTCTTATTACCACTAATGCTGAAAATTACTATAGAACAATGGTTATAAATGGTAATGAATCATGGAATATTCGAGACCGGCATATGGCAGATGTTTTAAATAAAATAAGCACCTATTATGGTGATAGTGCAAAAGGCATTGTTTGGGAACATAATACCCATGTTGGAGACGCAAGAGCAACTGACATGGTAAGAGAAGAAATTGTAAATGTTGGAGAAATATTAAGAGAACAGGAAGGTCAAGAAACAATTTATATAGTTGGGTTTGGAACTCATCGAGGTACAGTTATTGCTGCAAAGGCGTGGGGTATTAATTTCGAAAGGATGATGGCACCTGCTGCCAATGAAGGTAGTTGGGAAGATTTAATGCATAAGGCTGGTGCTTATGACAAACTAATTATTTTCAATGAAGCGAACCGGGATGAATTTAAAACCCAAATTGGACATCGAGCGATTGGTGTTGTGTATAATCCAAGGCATGAACATTATGAGAACTATGTCCCTTCTATTTTGTCAGACCGTTATGATGCATTTATTTATGTCAATTCTTCTAATGCTCTTCATCCGTTAATAATCGAAAGAGTCTTAATGTAAAGAGAATGTAGGTGCAAACAGTACAATGTATAAAGTCACCATTAACAATGAAATATTGGCATATGAAGACATCGGCAAAGGTTTACCGATCCTATTTATTCATCCACCAGGAATGGGCCGGAAAGTTTTTTATGAACAAAAGCCCCTATCCAAACATTTTAGGCTCATCCTTCCTGACCTTGTTGGAAATGGGGATAGCTCCTATTGTGAAAAAACTGATATAACTGTTAAAAGATTTAGCGATGATCTCATTTCATTATTAGATTTTCTTGGACTAGAATCCACGATTATATTTGCCTATTCTGCAGGTGGGATCATTGCTCAGTATTTATCCATCCATCATCCATTAAGAGTACAAGCATTGATCTTATCTGGGGGATATCCAATTGTAGATAATTTTAGTTTAAAAAATAAACACCGATTAGGTATATGGGTTGTGGAGAAAAATAAAAGGTTCCTTTCAATTATTTTAGCTAAAAGCCATACGGAGGATGGAAACTACCGAAAAATTTTAAAGGAACATATGTATAAATCAAACACATATGTATGGTCAAAATATTATTTAGAATCCCTCCATTTTAATTGTAAAAATGAATTAACTAAGATCAATACACCTGTTCTTCTTTTATATGGGAGTAAATCCGACGATATAAATACCTATATTAAAGCGTATAAAAAAGGACTTACTGACAATCAGGTTTATGTGATAAAGGGTGCAAATCATCAATTACCTACAAAAGAACCTAAAAAGGTAAATCAAATTGTAACTGGATATTTATTAAATCAATCGAGTAGGAGGGGGTGACTAACCCCCGACCTCTCACGCCACCGTACGTACGGTTCCGTATACGGCGGTTCCATTTATGTCTGACGCAGTTGTGAATATCTCTCATAAAGACTTTTCAGCCCTCGCATCTCCCAATA
>JAUZPL010000024.1 GCA_030705955.1 Bacillota bacterium
AGGCTCTACCCTGAAAACCCCCTTACGGCTAAAAAGGCAAAAAAAGGGAGGGGGGTTAAGGGCAAAGTGTAATTTTTTTAAAAATTGCCCATACTTTGTTTGTGAATGCAATTAGGCACTAGTTTTTTGAAGATCGACTTCATAACCTAGTGTCTTTAATTTTTTTACAGCCCTTCTTACAAGTGTTTCTTCTCTTCGTTTGTCAAAAAAATCTGCACCTAGCTCTCGGTAAGTTTCTCTCTTCTTTAACAAGTTATAAACGATTTTAATCACAGCGTGTCCAATCGCAATGGCAGCTCGATTTTTTCCTCGTCTTGAAGCTATTCGATGGTATTTCGATGTTAAGAAATTTGGTTCTTTTATTCGCCCAATGCAATGACCAACTTCAACTAAAGTGCTTCGAAGATATTTGTTTCCTTTGCGAGTCTTCGCTGGCTTTTTTTTTCCTGCACTTTCCCGATGTCCAGGTGTCATTCCTGCCCATGAAGCCATATGATCACCAGAGGGGAATCGGTCCATATTAGTACCGAGTTCTGCCAGTAAATGTTCAGCTGAGCGACGTCCGACACCTGGAATAGTCATAAGAAGTTCAATATCTTCTTCATGGATACTTAAACGTTTTTCAACCTCTTTATCAAGGTACTTTATTTGTTCATCAATAAAATCCAAATGTTTAAGTTGAAGTTCCCACATTAATTGTTGGTGCGGACCGATAATTCCAGTCAAGGCATATTCTAATTGGTCCTTTTTTTTCTTTAAATTTCCTTGGGCGAGTTGGGCTAATTTTGCAGGATCTGTTTCTCCGTTAATCATTGCCTCTATCATCATTCTTCCTGAAACTCCTACCACCGAACTTGCAACCGAGCCAAGCTTGATATTGGCTCCCTCTAATACCTTTTGTAATCGATTGACTTCTCGTGTACGTTCTTCTACTAAACTTCGACGATACCGTACAAGTTCACGAAGTTCACGTTGATCACGTGAGGGAATAAAACTTGCTTTAAGAAGACCATGACGTAAGAGATCTGTAATCCATTCTGCATCCTTTACATCAGTCTTTCTACCAGGAACTGCCTTAATGTGCTGAGCATTTACAATAAGCAAATTTAAATCGACACATTCAAGAACATTGTAGACAGGCTTCCAGTAAACACTGGTGCTTTCCATCGCAACATCCGTACAATGATGACCTTTTATCCAGTCAAGCAGATGAAGAAGATCATGAGTCATTGTTCCGAAGGTGCGTATTTCTTTCTCAGTGGGCGTTATAATACAACCCACAATCTTATCCTTGTGAATATCTAATCCACAAGCATATGGAACCATTACCTTCATTGACTAACACCTCAATTATTAAAGGATTACGGTTGGTGCAACAACCTATTTAACGGGCAATCTACCCTGCGTACTTCCAAAAAGGAGCAACAATCATATGTGCACCAGGCGTTGGGGTCCGTCTGTTACTAGAGCTCGCAGCATCACAGAGCCTCGACCTCTCGACGCCAACCGCAATACCTTTATTGCCAGAGGAGAATAGTTTTCATTCATAGATGTGCAAATTTTTTTGCATGGATGTCTGTTATAACTGAATGTTGATTTCACAGTGCTTGAAAAATAAACGAAAAAATCCCGTTTAAATTGGAAATACTCATATTTCCTTAAAAATAAAGGAAGTTTTTCCGTTTATATTATCCAAATCTTTGGATTTTGTCTTATTTAGAGCAGTTAATCGGAATATCTCTGCTTATATCTGCTTCTTAAGCCTCCACTATATACATTAGCCGGAAATTCTCCGTCTATGAATTCTGATACCTACACGAAAATCAACAATGAATAATTAACGGGCCTAAATTTAAAGAAAAATAGAAAATTTAAGAAAACAAAAGATGCGCTAATTCACTCTGACCAAGGAGCTCACTATACACACCCTGGGTTCCAAAAGTTAGTAAAAAAACTAGGGCTACGCCAATCAATGTCAAGAGAGGAAACTGTTGGGATAATGCCCCCCAAGAATCATTTTTTGGGCATTTCAAAGATGAGGCATACACAAAGCCATGTGAGACTTTGGATGAATTAAAACATGAGATTAAACAGTATATGGCGTATTACAATCACTACAGATATCAATGGAATTTAAAAAAGATGACCCCTGTTCAATACAGAGATCATCTTCTTAAAACTGCCTAGGCTTTTTTTAAAATTTCCTTTACAAAGGGTAGACTTTAATAATCAGAGGTTATTCTTTTATTTCTTAAAATAAGAATTTGACTTTTTTATTTCTTAAAAGGCTGTAATCCTCGTCTTTTAATTTCTTCCTTTAACATCTTAATCCATTCTTTTTCTACTCCCGTTTTCAATGCATCCCGATACGAAACAACCAAAAGTTCGTTACTCATAATTTTCATTACTGAATGCCTCCCCTAAGGAAATGGATTAAATATTTAGTTTTTTATATTATAATGGTTTTTCCTCTATTTGAAAACTATAAAACGCAAAATTTTTTTTATTTTTAAATTAAACTATACTTTAGAAAAACACATAACTAATAGAAGGGGGAAAATATAATTAAAGGAAATAGGTTGCGAACCCCACTATCAATTTATATACTTATGGTTGTACATATAATGAAAGGATGTTAAATAATGATTCACTTAACATGGCACGACCGTCCAACTGTAAAACAAGTAAAATGCTTTCATACTGACGCAAAAAAGTATATAGTCAACATGGCATTAACAATTGGTAAAATGTACGAAGTGAAAAATGAAACTGAAGAGTTTTATTTTATTATTGATAATACTGGAAAAGTAGGCGGATTTTATAAAGAATATTTTCAAGAAGCCTAAGAAAAGGACTGCCATAGAACCTTTACGGCAGTCCTTTATCTATAATGGAGAGAGGGGAAAGGAAATGCCACTTTGGAGTGAATTGTTTAAACTGGAGGGGAAATCGGTGCAATTAATCCCGATGGAAACCATTCATATAGACGGTTTGTGGGAAGCTGCAAAGCCTGATGAAATTTGGTCATTTATGGCAACAAAGGTTCGAAATCAAGAAGAGTTGGAAAGTATGCTAACTAAAGCAATTCATAACAGGGATCAAGGGTTAGAGTATCCATTTGTTGTGATGGATAAATCCAATAAGATTATTGGAAGCACTCGATTCTTAGATATCTATCCTCAAAATAATAGTCTTGAAATAGGTTGGACTTGGTATCATCCATCTGTTTGGAGATCAAGTGTTAATACGGAATGCAAATTTCTCCTTTTGGAGCATGCCTTTGAAAAATGGGATATAAATAGAGTTCAGCTAAAAACGGATTCACGAAATATTCGTTCACAAAATGCCATTACCCGCATAGGAGCGGTCAAGGAAGGGACACTCAGGAAGGATCGGGTCATTTCAGACGGTTATACTCGAGATACTGTCTTTTATAGTATTCTGAAGGAAGAATGGCCACTAGTTAAAGAAAAATTACGACAAAAATTAGCGGAGTAAATGAAAAACTGCTTAGTAAAAAAACTAAGCAGTTTTATGTTTTTTACTGTTTTAAATTTGGGAAAATCCGTTGAACTGTATTTGAAAATTCATTAAAAAGCCCAGAAACTGGTCTTCCTGATCTAATATCTTTAGCATAGCCTGTCATTCGATGATAAAAATCAGGGTTTACTGATATATAAACATTATTGATACTAGGGTCAACAGATTTTACTCTGTTTGAAATTTTCTTTTTTATTTTTTGGGTTAATTTTGTGCCGGCATTGTTAGCTAATTTTGCAGCAACATACGCATTATTGTCAGTTACGATAACGTTGGCAGAATCCACCTCACGAAGGTCGGTAACTCTTTTAGCCGCATGATCGGCAACCCTCATTCTGGATTGATTATTCCCTACAAAATTACCGTCACGGTTATTGTAACGAACGTCTGTTGCATTTGGGTTTGTCACTGCAGGGCCAGTATTTCTTGGATTATAGTTAACCCTAGTAGGCTCCATTCCGTTTCGATTTCGGTATGCTACATTGTCATTTACATTACTCTTTGTACATCCCGTAACAAAAATACCAAGCAGTAGGGAAGCAATAATGACCAATTTAAACTTCATTCTATCCATCACTCCTTTATTATTGTTCAAAGATAGAATTCCATTTGTGTAAAATTATATTCGTTAAAGAAGATGTTAAAATAAAACAAAAAAAGAAGCATTTGTACAATGCTTCTTTTAAGAGCTTATTTTTGTGTTGATTTTATTTCTTCTTTTTTCGAGAAGTAAAGTTTTTGACTGATAAGAGTTTGAATGATTAAAAATGTTCCACCGACAGCCCAATAAACAGGAAGTGCTGCAGGTGATTTTAATGAAAACATTACAATCATAATAGGAGACATAAGCCCCATATATTTCATTTGTTGTTGCTGCTGTGAAGGCATTGTTGTTTGTGATACCTTAAATTGAAGATAATAAACCACACCAGCAATCAAGGTAATGATAATATCAGGATGTCCAAGATTAAACCATAAAAAATGGTGGGTTGAAATATCTTTTGAACCGCGAATGGCATAGTAGAAACCTGTTAAAATTGGCATTTGTATCACTAATGGTAAACACCCCATGTTCATAGGGTTAACACCATGTTTTTGATAAAGCTTCATCATTTCCTGTTGAAGTTCCTGTTTCTTCTTAGGATCCTTTTCAGTTTTTATTTTCTTTTGAATAGCATCCATCTCAGGCTTTAATCCATCCATTTTTACCTTCATACCCATTTGGGTCTTGTATTGTCTGAGCATAAGAGGCATAAGGATTAATCGAATAAGAATGGTTATCACAACAATTGACAGACCATAACTTCCAAATAATACTTGGGCTAATGCTTTAATTGAGTATGAAAATGGACTTACAAAATAGTGATGGAAAAATCCTGAATTACTACCTTGAGCAGAACATGCAGATAGTAAAATTGTACTTAATACTAAAAGAATAATTAATGTGATAGAAGAGCGTTTGATTTTCATATTTCCTCCTGATTTTTAAGTATTTAGGTTTAAGTAAGGCAGTAGGAAACAGGTCCATCAGAATCATCTCTCGAGGATTTTTTTCTACGAATATATTTAATAATCCGTATTAAGATAAAGTTTCCATTCAAACGGCTTTTTTTCTTATAAAAAAATAATGGATGAATAATTTTTGTATTCACGTGGTCAGACAAGGATCCAAAAAATGAATATTCAACATTCCATGCCCATAGGAATTTTAAAGTTATTCCAATATATATACTGATATAAAGAGTATTTAAGGCATTAATGTCGGAAATATCGATAATCATCTGAAACAAAATTATTCACCTCACTTTTTGGCCATGATAAGAGTATAAAGGAGATGAGCGAAAGAATCAATTTAAACTATTAAGAATGACATAAATACGTAATTTCTCCAAAAATTAAAAAAACTGCCGTAATCGACAGTTTTAAAAACTAAGCAGATTTTTTTTTAGAAAAACTATTAGAACTTAATAGTTTAGCAGTTACTAATCTTTTACGGACAGTAACACCAATCCACGCTGCTAATGCTGCTTTAATAAGACCTACAATAATAAATGGGGTAAATCCACCAGTAAAAGCACCAGCCCAAGATAGGTGAGCAGCAACCTTAAGCCATGCCGTACCAATTAGTAATGTAACGAACATCCCAATTATATTAGAAATAAGTGCGTGAACAAATCGGAAAGAGTTTTTTTCTAAATAGTATCCAATAATAAAGGCTGTAGGAATAAAACCAACCAAGTATCCACCAGTTGGTCCAAAAAGTGCAGAGATACCACTAGAAAATTGAGCAAAAACTGGTATGCCGGCGCATCCAATAGCGAGATAAACAAGTACAGAAAGTGTACCAAAACGTGAGCCAAGTATGGTAGCTGCTAGACCGATGGCAAGAGTTTGTCCTGTAATGGGTACAAGTGGAAGCGGAATGGTTACTTGAGCAAGAATCCCGATAATTGATGCAAATAAGGCTGAAATAATCATTGTACGTAGTTTTTGTTGTTCTTTATTCATTTGTTTATTCCCCCTGACTATATGTTAACCTAATTTATATATTGGTTGACAATTAAACTTTATAATTTCTATTGAAGGTTGTCAAGTAATCAAAAAAAGAACCTTGGAAGGTCCTTTTAATTTCCCCAATATGTGATAGTGTCAAGTAATCCAATGATTATTAAAAAGATACCTGCGCATTTCTGAACGATTGCTCCCAATTTTCTGCTTTTTTTCAATAGAACACCATCTATTCCGATAAACCAAATAATAAACATAAAAACGATTAGTGGGAGAGAAGTACCAATTGCAAATATCAAAGGTAAAATAGCACCATAGGATGAATTTAAGACAATAGGCATTAAGGTAAGAAAGAAAAGGACAAACATGGTTGGACAAAAAGCAATTGAAAAGCTTATCCCCATCAAGAAGGATCCCCAAAGTCCTCTTCCATCTTTTTGTGTTATATGAGATGTCATTATACTTATCCAATTTAATTTAAATAAACCTATTAAAAATAATCCTATAAAAATAATAAATGGTCCCATTAATTTCCGAAACAATTCAAAGAAATGGGTGATCTTTGTCTGGAATGGGTGGCCTATTAACCAAACTGCAAGACCTAAAGAAGAAAAAACAATCATTTTACCTAAAATAAAACAAAGAGTTTCGAGCCATTGTTCCTTTGTTTGTAAACTTTTATTTCCGTAATAAGTGATAGCGCTAATGTTTCCAGTTAGTTGACAAGGAGCAAGGGCGCCAATTAATCCAAGCAAAAAAGCTGCAAGGATAGGAATTTTAGTTGTTTCATTTAATAGTACAAGAAATGGGCTACTTAAGAAATTACTTATTGCACTTAATAAACTATACATTTTTTCACCTATCTTTCATAAAAAAACATCTTAAATTAACTTCAAGCTACTTTAAATGTATCAAAAAAGTATGCAGATTTTTATTTTTTCACAATATAGTAAAAAATGCTGCACTTTGATTGTGCAGCATTTTAAAATGGTTATTTTACTGCAAAATTCCTACTCCAATGTTTTGTTAACATCTCTTCGGCAAATGCAACCTGTTCCTCATTCGGAGGATCAATATTTTTCAAAGAATATTCATAACCAAGTGTTTCCCATTTGTAAATTCCAAGCTTATGGTAGGGGAGAATTTCTATTTTCTGAACATTTTGAAGTGTCCCTATAAATTCTCCTAACTTTTGTAAATCATCGGGATCATTCGTTATATCAGGAACTAATACATGACGGATCCATACTGGAATATTCATTTCAGACAAAAACCTAGCAAAATCTAAAATATGGTCATTTACCATTCCAGTTAATTTTATATGTTTTTGTCGATTTATATGTTTCAAATCAAGCAAAATTAGATCAGTATATTGAAGTAACTCCTTTAATTGATCCAAAAATAGCTTTGAACTTGAAAAACATCCTCCAGATGAATCAATTGTTGTATGAATCCCATTCTTTTTGCATTCTTTAAATAACTCAAGCAAGAACGGGATTTGTAATAGGGGTTCCCCTCCGCTTACTGTGATGCCACCGCCAGAGGCTTGGATAAAGGGAAGATAGCTCATAAAATCATTCATTATTTCGGAAATAGACATTTGTTTGCCAGTTCCGATTTCCCATGTGTCAGCATTATGGCAAAACTGGCAACGTAATAGGCACCCTTGGGTAAAAATAATATAACGAATTCCTGGTCCGTCAACTGTCCCAAATGTTTCAATTGAATGAATATTTCCGTACATAATGATGAACCCCTTTCTTTTTGAGGGAAGGAGCCCCGTAATAAAAGTGGGCTCCAAATTTCTTATTTGCTTTCTCCCTTACATTGTCTCGTGGAAGGTGCGATTTATAACATCTAGCTGTTGTTCTCTACTTAGTTTTATAAAGTTAACGGCATATCCTGAAACCCTAATGGTAAGTTGTGGATATAATTCTGGATGTTCCATTGCATCCAATAATGTTTCTCTATTAAAGACGTTTACATTTAGGTGGTGTCCTGTTTTAATTGCATATCCATCTAAAATGGAAACTAAGTTATGGATCTGGCTTTCTTCATCCTTTCCTAATGCCTTAGGAACAATGGAGAAGGTATTTGAAATTCCATCAAGAGCATAACTGTAAGGGAGTTTTGCTACCGATGACAGGGAAGCAAGTGTACCCTTTGTATCGCGCCCATGCATTGGATTTGCTCCTGGGGCAAACGGCTCTCCTGCACGACGTCCATCTGGGGTATTTCCTGTTTTCTTACCATACACGACATTTGATGTAATCGTTAAGATTGACATAGTATGAAGAGAATTTCGATAAGTTGGATGCTTCCGTAGCTTTTTCATGAAACTTTTCACAATATTTACGGCAATACTATCAACACGATCATCGTTGTTTCCGTATTTAGGGAAATCACCATTTGTTTCAAAATCTATTGCTAGCCCATTTTCATCACGAATGACCTTTACTTTTCCGTATTTGATTGCACTTAAAGAATCCGCTACAACACTTAATCCCGCAATACCAGTTGCCATTGTACGAAGAATTTGTGTATCATGAAGGGCCATTTCAATTCTTTCATAGCTATATTTGTCGTGCATATAGTGAATAACATTTAGAGTATTAATGTAAAGCCCAGCGAGCCATTCCATCATTTGATCGAATTTCTGCATGACATCTTCATAATCTAAAACATCAGAAGTGATTGGTCGATATGCAGGTCCCACCTGTATTTTTAACTTTTCATCTACACCACCGTTAATAGCATATAGAAGTGCTTTTGCTAGGTTTGCACGGGCACCAAAGAATTGCATTTGCTTTCCGATTTCCATTGCAGATACGCAGCAGGCGATTCCGTAGTCATCCCCGTATTCAGGACGCATAATATCATCATTTTCATATTGAATAGAGCTAGTTTTGATTGATACATCTGCACAATATTTTTTGAAATTTAGAGGGAGACTAGATGACCATAAAACCGTCAAGTTTGGCTCCGGTGCAGGCCCAAGATTCGTTAATGTATGAAGGAAACGGAATGAATTCTTTGTAACAAGTGAACGGCCGTCAAGTGCCATCCCACCAATAGATTCAGTTACCCATGTTGGATCCCCGCTGAATAGTTCATTGTAATCAGGTGTACGGGCAAATTTTACAAGGCGAAGCTTCATAACAAAATGATCAACAAGTTCCTGTGCTTCTGTTTCAGTGATTGTTCCATTTTGTAGATCTCTTTCAATATAAATATCTAAGAAAGAAGAAACACGGCCTAGACTCATGGCTGCACCATTTTGTTCCTTTATTGCAGCAAGGTAAGCTAAATAAACCCATTGAAATGATTCCTTTGCATTACTTGCTGGCTTGCTTAAATCAAAATCATAACTTTTTCCCAATTCTTTTAATTCTTTTAATGCACGGTACTGTTCAGAAAGTTCTTCACGAAGACGAATGGTATCCTCAGTCATTACCTTACTTGTATTTTTAAAATCCTTTTGTTTTTCAGTCATTAGGAAATCAACCCCATATAGGGCAACACGACGGTAATCTCCAATAATTCTGCCGCGGCCGTAAGCATCTGGTAGGCCGGTAATGATTGCTGCTTTGCGAGCAAGTACCATTTCTTCCGTATAGGCATCAAATACACCTTGGTTATGAGTTTTACGGAAGTCGGTAAAGATTTTTTCAATTTCAGGGTTTAATTTATAGCCATACGCTTCACATGCTTGTTTTGCCATCCGAATTCCACCAAAAGGTTGTAAAGAGCGATTAAATGGTTTATCGGTTTGAATACCAACCACTTTTTCAAGCTCTTCATTTAAATAACCTGGACCATGGGAGGTAATAGTTGATACGGTTTCTGTATCCATTTCAAGGACACCACCGTTTTCTCTTTCCTGTTTTGTTAAATCCATTACCTGATCCCATAAAGCATTTGTTGCGTCAGTTGCCGGCTTTAAGAAAGAATGGTCACCTGTATATTCGATATAATTTTTTAAAATAAAATCTCGAACATTCACTTCATTTGTCCAATTACCCTTTTGAAATCCTTGCCATTGTTCCATGACATTCACCTCTATTGTTTAGTAGAAACGTATATAACAGCTTTACATAATTTATCTTACGTTTAATATAACAGGTTGAATGTGAAATACATCACATAAATGCCGAGTAAATTGTTAATTCTTTGTGAAGTATTGTATATCATGAACTTATCTAAAATAAATTTGAATAATTTGTGGATAAACTATTATGGATAATTTTATCTGTATTATAAAAATACATATAAAAAATTAAACTGTTATATAAAAATAAAATTAAAGTCAATATGTAATTATGAAAAAGTCAGTACACGAATAAAAAAGATAAAAACGGCAGAAGGTTTCTGCCGTTAATCAACAACGATATATGCAATCATTGGGCCGTTATGTTTTTTGTCTGGATGGGTCTTACATATTAAGCGATAGGTTCCTTTTTTATTAAATTGTAATGGAACAGCGGTTTCAGCCCCTTTCCTTACTTTTCCGCTAATAGTAGTCCCTTCAATATAGAAGGGGTGTTCTTCACCATTTACCCCGTTAATTAATAGCCGTACGTTTTCTCCCTTTTTCATAAAAATGGTTCCTGGGTCAAATCGATATGACTCAATTTCTTTTCCATCCTTTGTCGTTGTTTTAAACTCACCTGTTACCATTTGAATTTCACGCATGGTTTGGCTTGTTGATTGATTAAATACTACAGTATCCCCAACCTTTAAAATATACCAAATGGTTATACTTGCCAAAAATAACCCGGCAATAAGGATATAGATGAGCGTCATCTTTTTTACCACAAAAAACTTCATATCTTTTACCCCCTTGATGTTTTGTCCTTCTTTTTATAGTTATGCAGGAAGTATGGGGAAACTTGTCTATAGTTTAATATTTTCATAAAAGTAAAATTACAATAAATGAACTAAAACTAATAAGATAGCAAAAAATTATAAAAAAGTGAATATACTTTTCTGAAAATTTTTTCTAAAATATTAATATCAACCAATTTCTGGAGGTAAATAAATATGGAAGCAGAAAAAGCTAGGATCATCACAAATTATCATGGATCTGAACTTCATACAAAGGGATGGATTCAAGAAGCAGTTCTTCGGATGTTAATGAATAATCTTGATAAAGATGTGGCAGAAAAACCAGAGGAACTTGTTGTTTATGGGGGAATTGGGAAGGCGGCCCGGAATTGGGATTGTTATGATGCCATTGTCAGCACGCTTAAGGAATTAGAGTCTAATGAAACATTACTTATTCAATCGGGAAAGCCGGTAGCGGTTTTTAAAACTCACCATAATGCACCAAGGGTATTAATAGCCAATTCAAATCTTGTTCCAGCATGGGCAAATTGGGAGACCTTTCATGAGCTTGATAAAAAAGGACTCATGATGTATGGACAAATGACTGCAGGTAGTTGGATTTACATTGGTAGTCAAGGGATTGTTCAAGGGACCTATGAAACATTTGGTGAACTGGCGAGACAAAGTTTCGGTGGGACCTTAAAACATACCATAACCTTGACCGCAGGATTAGGTGGAATGGGTGGAGCCCAGCCTCTTGCAGTGACGATGAATGAGGGTGTTTGTATTGCTATCGAAGTGGATTCTAATCGTATTCAACGAAGGATAGATACAGGATATTTAGATTTAAGCACAAATTCCGTCGATGAAGCAATTCGATTGGCTAAAGAAGCAAAAGGTGTAGGAAAGGCCATATCTATTGGTTTGTTGGGAAATGCAGCCGAAGTTTTGCCTGAAATGATTCAAAAAGGATTTATTCCAGATGTTTTAACAGACCAGACATCTGCCCATGATCCTCTCAATGGTTATATTCCAATTGCACTAACTGTTGAGCAAGCGAAAATGCTTCGCACTGAAAATCCTAAGGAGTATATAAAAAAATCAAAAGAAAGTATGGCAGTGCATGTAAAAGCAATGCTTGAAATGCAAAAAAATGGTGCTATCACGTTTGACTACGGTAATAATATCCGTCAAGTCGCTAAAGACGAGGGAGTAGAAGATGCTTTCGATTTTCCTGGTTTTGTACCTGCTTACATTCGTCCACTTTTTTGCGAAGGCAAGGGACCGTTTCGTTGGGTAGCACTATCAGGTGACCCAGAAGATATATACAAAACAGATGAAATCATTTTACATGAATTTAAGGACAATTTACACCTATGTAATTGGATTCGAATGGCACGTGAAAGGATTCAGTTTCAAGGATTACCATCAAGGATTTGCTGGCTTGGTTATGGTGAACGCGCAAAGTTTGGAAAAATTATTAATGATATGGTTGCAAGTGGTGAATTAAAAGCACCAATTGTTATTGGTCGTGATCATCTTGATTCTGGTTCCGTGGCATCTCCAAATAGAGAAACAGAGGGTATGAAGGATGGTAGTGATGCTGTGGCAGACTGGCCAATTTTAAATGCTCTTTTAAATGCAGTGGGAGGGGCTAGCTGGGTGTCTGTTCATCATGGTGGCGGAGTTGGTATGGGGTATTCCATTCATGCAGGTATGGTAATTGTGGCAGATGGTACGAAGGATGCGGAAGAAAGACTAGAAAGGGTTTTAACTACAGACCCTGGCATGGGAATTGTTCGCCATGTTGATGCCGGATATGATCTTGCCATTGAAAAAGCGAAAGAAAAAGAAATTCATATACCAATGATGAAATAACTCATTGTGAGGGGGAAACAAGGTGGAACATCCAATTTTTATCAAAAATGCCTCACAATTAATTACAGTGGGCGGGTTTTCAGAGACCCCTGCTAGGAAGGAAAAAATGAAGCAACTCTCTATAATTGAAAATGGGGCTGTATGGATAGAAAGTGAAAAGATTATTTCGGTTGGTCTTACTTCCGAATTGGAAAGAAAGTATTCAAAACAATTACATCAAGCAGAGGTTATTGATGCAGCAGGGAAAATTGTTATACCCGGATTAATTGATCCACACACTCATCTTGTTTATGCTGGAAGCAGAGAAGATGAATTCAATTTGAGGTTGAATGGCGCCACATATATGGAAATCATGAATAGTGGCGGGGGCATACACTCTACTACGGCAAGAACAAGAGAGGCCACAGAGGAAAAACTATTTAAGGAAAGTAAGAACAGGTTAGATTTATTTCTTTTGCATGGCGTGACAACGGTAGAAGCGAAGAGTGGATATGGCCTTAATTGGGAAACAGAGTATAAACAATTAAAAGTTGTGAAAAAACTTCAGAGAAGTCATCCGATTGATGTTGTAAGCACCTTTATGGGTGCACATGCGGTCCCGAGAGAGTATAAAGATTGCCCAGAATTATACGTGGATTTGATTATAAATGAAATGCTTCCAAAGGTTGCTAATGAAAACCTTGCTGAATTTAACGATGTTTTTTGTGAAAGAGGAGTCTTTACCCCTGACCAATCAAGAAGAATACTAGAAGCTGGAAACAGGCTTGGCTTGAAGCCAAAAATCCATGCAGATGAAATTGAGCCATGTCAAGGAGCGGAATTAGCCGCGGAAATTGGGGCTGTATCTGCAGATCATTTGTTAAGGGCATCTGAACAAGGAATAAAAGAAATGGCAGAAAAAGGTGTAATAGGCGTGCTGCTGCCAGGAACAGCATTCTTTTTAATGACAGAAGCAGTGAATGGTCGAAAAATGATAGATAATGGCCTAGCTGTTGCTCTCTCAACGGATTGTAATCCAGGTTCTTCTCCTACTGTCTCATTGCCATTAATGATGAATTTAGCCTGCTTAAAAATGGGCCTAACTCCTTCTGAGGCCCTAATTGCTTCTACCATTAATGCTGCACATGCTATTTCTCGTGGAAATGAAATTGGCAGTATTGAGGAGGGAAAGAAAGCAGATCTTGTTATATTAAATATTCCAAATTATATTCAGATTCAATATTATTATGGAATCAATCACACGGACACCGTGATCAAGTCTGGAAAAATTGTTGTAAAGGATGGTAGGAGATGCTGAATTTGCCGCTTGATTTACCTTCATTTTATTGGCAAAGAAGTAAAAACAGTCAGGATCCAAAATTAAAAGATTGGATAATACAATATGAAGGACACAATCAAGATATTTCTTCTACTGTATGGGATATTTTGTTATTTGGCGTCCCGCTTTCGAGATCTTCTATTAGTGTTTCAGGAGCATCAGAATTTCCTGATTTTTTTCGGAGAGCTTGGAAAGGGTTCTCAACCTATAATCTTGATTATGATACGGAATTAAATGAATTAAATGTCCTAGATATTGGCGATGTTCAGATGCATTTTACAGATATATCAAAAAGTCATGCAAATATTAAAGAAACAATGAAAGGAATCAAGGAGGAATTTCCTCGTTCACTTCCTGTAGCGATTGGGGGAGATCATTCTATAACAGCTATGCTTGTTTCTGGAATGAAAGAGGCTTTTCCAGAACAAAGGATTGGAATTATTCAATTTGATACCCATCTTGATTTACGTGATTTACAAGATCATGGTCCAACAAATGGAACCCCCATTCGTAATCTAATCGAGCATGGGATTGTCAAAGGAAATCATGTTTTTAATATTGGTCTTCATGGATTTTTTAATGGTCAATCACTCTTACGTTATGCTCATGATCATGGATTAAATATGGTTTCATTAAAACAGGCAAGAAGAAAAGGAATAACGGAGACTGTTCGTTTAGCTATTCAAGAGCTTGAAGAAAAGGTTGACCTGATTTATGTGACAATAGATATGGATGTTCTTGATATTGCTTTTGCACCAGGTGTACCTGCCTCGACTCCTGGAGGAATGAGAACCGATGAACTTTTTGATGCAGTTTACGAGGCTGGTAAATCAAAGAAACTATGTGGTATGGATATTGTTTGCTTGGACCCAACCAAGGATTTAGCAGCTCAACCAACAGTTAAAGCAGGAGTGTATACCTTTTTAACCTTTTTAACCGCATTTATAAATAGATAATAATAGTATGTTTGCGAGATAAGATATGATAGATGACCATTCCCATTGTGTTTGGTCTTTTTTTGTAATGAAACCTTTTTCGCCGTTTTAAAGGGTTCTTCCTATCCTACAGCTAATTTATAGAATGGAGGAAAAAGTTATACTATCAAGAATACATTTTATGAGCTTTTCTAGATAAGGGAGATTGAACAATAGAGAAACTGTCAAGAATGAATGTATAGGTGACTCTATTTGTAAGAGGAATAATTTTCTTTGTTTTTTATCAAGAAAGGCTTATATTTATATCAGGATTGTTGAATTAGGAGATTATAACGTTGAAAATAAAAAAAGAAAAGATTTTTACTATCATTAAATTTGCTTTTCCGCTTTTTTTATTAGCTTTAGCCATATTTGAAATAAAGAAATTTGCAGCTTCTGTAAATGTTCATCTACTTCGGCAAGAAGTTAACCACTTGAATCTAGGTTCCTTGTTACTGATTTTTGTCGTTACGCTAGTTGCCGTTTTTCCTATGTTTTTTTATGATGTTTTATTAATTAGAATTCTAGGATTCCGAATTCAAAAAAAGGAACTTCTTGAGAATTCCTTTATTGCAAACTCGTTCTCTAATTTAATTGGATTTGGCGGTTTAATCGGGGCAGCCTTAAGAACCTATTTTTATCATCATTACGAGCATGATAAAAAGAAATTACTTGGAGCGATTATGTCAGTATCGCTCTTTTATCTCACGGGAATATCCATATTTTCATGGATTGTTACAATTGGAAATCGCCATTTTTCATTATTTTCAGATGTAAAATGGCTTTTATTTGCAGTTATTGCACTAGGTTTTTATTTTCCTGTTTTTGTCATTGTACATATGATTAACAATAAAAAAGATGAACACAATTTAATTACCCTTGGCATTGGGGCAAAGCTTGTTTTGGTTTCAATTCTAGAATGGACTGCTATATTTCTTACGATTTGGATTTTAAGTTATATTCTAGGACTCTCTGTTGGCATACATAATTTGATACCAGTTTTTATTGTTGCCTCATGTGCAGGTATTATTAGTATGATACCAGGGGGCTTAGGTTCGTTTGATTTGGTATTTATTTGGGGAATGCAGGATTTGCATGCTTCAAGTGAAAAAGTCCTTGTTCTTCTATTATTTTATAGAATTGGCTACTTTGTCCTTCCGTTTTTAATAAGTGTGGTTCTTTTTATTAAGACTTACTGGAAAAAGTGGAATAAATCCTGGAATTCCTTACCTAATGATATTATCCAAGGGTTTAGTCACGTTGTATTAACAGCTCTTATCTTTATTTCTGGTTTAATTTTGTTGTTATCAGCTAGCGTTCCTGGAATTATGTCAAGAATGAGACTTGCAAAGGAAATATTATCCTTTCCTATTATGAACGTTTCACACCAACTTTCAGTTGCAGCTGGATTCCTTTTATTAGGTTTATCTAGAGGAATTGAATATAAGGTAAAAAGAGCTTACGAATTAACGATGCTGGCGCTTATTTTAGCCGCATTATTTTCTATTTTTAAAGGCATTGATTATGAAGAAGCTTCATTTTTAATCATCGTTTCCATTTTACTTAGACTATCAAAGGGCAATTTTTATCGTGAAAGCTATGTTATGACTTGGGGAAAAACCATTTTTGATATTACTTTGATTCTCATCATAACGTCGATGTATCTAGTCATAGGCTACTCAAACTTACCTTCCGCTAAAATTAATATCCCAGAAAAGCTACTGCCATATGTGATTCTTGATTATAGGGATTTATTTAATAGTGCAATAATAGGTCTAGCTATTGCGTTTTTAATTATCTTATTTGGATACCTATCCAGTAAGCCAAAGAAGTGGTCTATGGAGAAATCTGCAAATCAAGAGAATGATATCCTCCATCATTTAATGACTTATCATGGAAAAGTATTTTCACATTTGATTTTTTTACATGACAAATTCATTTTTTGGAATAGAAAAAGAAATGTTCTGTTAACATACCAATCCTATGCGGACAAGCTAGTTGTTCTTGGTGATCCTATTGGAGAAGAAGATTCAATAGGTGAAGCCATACAAGAATTTCAAGAAATTGCTGATTTACACGGTTTTACACCAGTATTTTACTTAATAAGTAACGATATAATTCCATATTTACATGGAAATGGGTATTCATTTTTTAAGCTTGGTGAAGAGGCTTTTGTTGATTTAAACCATTTTCCGCTTTCAGAGAAAAGGATGATAGGTCTACATGCGATAAGTAGGAAATATGAAAATGAAAATTATCAATTCGAAATAGCAAAACCTCCACATTCAAAGGAGTTTTTAGAAATTATAAGGAAAATTTCTGATGATTGGTTGGAAGGAAGAGTAGAGAAAGGCTTTTCCTTAGGTTATTTTGATGATGACTATTTAAATCGCTCAGAAATTGCCTACGTAAAAAATAAGAAACAGCAAATTATTGGTTTTGCAAGTATTTTACCAATATACGATCAAAATTACACCGTTTCTGTGGATTTAGTCAGATTTCTTCCAAATTTCCCAAAGGGTTTAATTGATTTTCTATTTTTATCTCTATTTGAGTGGGCGAAAAAAAATGGGTATCAACAATTCAATATGGGAATGGCTCCACTGGCAAATGAAGGGTTATCTAAATTTTCACTTTTAAGTGAGAGAATTGCAGCACAGATATTTCTTCACGGACATTTTATTTATCATTTCCAAGGCCTGCGTAGGTTTAAAGAAAAATTTACGGGTATTTGGGATCCCAAATATTTAGCGTACCGCAGGAAATCTTCCCTACCATTAACTATGATGCAAATTACATTACTTATTTCAAAAAAAAGATCTTAAAATCCAGTTTGTCTTTGACAAGCTGGATTTTTTGTTTATAAGGATACTTCTTCCATATTTCCAAAAAATAGACACATTCTTTTCTTTTTTGTAACAACTTGTTAAAAGTAATTTATTTATCTTAGAAATCTGTTAAAATCATGTTTGAAAATATAGAAAACTAGTAAGGGTGTAGAAATTTGGCTAAATTCGTATCTTTTTGTATGACTTTATTATTAATATTTTCTAGTCAAATTCCAACTTTTGCTGCTGAAATTCAACCACCAGTGGTAAAAAGTGAAGCAGCGGTTGTTTTAGATTCACAAACTGGAGCTGTTATTTATGCAAAGAATGCAAATGAAAGAATGTACCCTGCAAGTTTAACAAAAATTGCAACTGCAATTTATGCGATAGAAAAAGGAAATTTGGATGATATAGTTACGGTAAGTGCAAATGCTGTTAAAGCTGAGGGCACAAGAGTGTATTTACTAGAAGGTGAAAAGGTTCCATTACGTAAGCTTTTACAAGGAATGCTTATTAACTCTGGAAATGATGCTGCAATTGCGGTGGCTGAGCATTTGGATGGAAGTGTACAGCAGTTTGCAATGCATTTAAATACTTATTTGAAAACAAAAATCGGTGTAACAAATACTAATTTCACTAATCCAAATGGTCTTTTTGACGAAAATCATTATACTTCTGCCATGGATCTAGCACTCATTACAAACTATGCTATGAAAAACCCTGTTTTTGCGCAAATTTTTGGCACAAAGGAATTGAAATGGAACGGGGAAGGCTGGAATACCACTCTTATTACCCACCATCGAATGCTAAAAGGTGAAATTCCTTATCCAGGAATTACCGGTGGAAAGACTGGGTATGTTGATCAATCCAAACAGACACTAGCAACAACCGCTGAAAATGGGAAAATTAAATTAACCGTTATAGAATTAAAGGGGAATAATAAAAAAGATATTTATGATGATACGATTCATCTATTGGATTACGGATTTCACAATTATCAAAATGAAATTCTTCCAAAATCAGTACAATATAATGTGGGAAAAAAAGAATTCATTCTTTCCAAAGATACTTTAATAACAGTACCCCTTAATGGCCTTGTAAAACAAGTTAATAGTCAAGGGGAATTATCAATAAAAAATAGCAACGGGCAACAAATTCAGACTATCCAACTAATTTTAAAAACAAAACCAGGTATAGAAAAAGAACATAAATCAATCGTCAATCAAACTACTCATTTAAATGCATTTTATGGTGTTGCAATCTTCATTATTGCAGGAGCCATTCTAAGTTTACGAAACCAATTCTTAAAAAGATCAAAAGCATAGACAAAATGAAAAGCCATGAAAACGTAATGTTTTATGGTTTTTCATTTTGTCTATTCAAAAAGCTGGTAAAAAACAGCATAAGTAATGAAATAATAACCATTGAAATAACCAGAAGCCATGCCAAGTTCATATCTCCAGATTCCATGGCAACATAGATGGCTAAGGGTGCAGTTTGGGTTCGTCCGGGGATATTTCCAGCAAACATGAAAGTTGCTCCAAATTCCCCTAAAGCCCTGGCAAAGCTTAAAATAACTCCTGTTAAAATGGATTTGAATGTTAATGGTAACGTAATATGTAGAAATACATTCTTTTCATTTGCCCCATCAACTCTTGCAGCATCCTCAATGTCTCTATCAACGGATTGAAATCCGACTTTAACTGTCTGGTACATAAGGGGAAATGCTACAATAGATGATGCCATAATGGCTGCTAAAGGAGAAAACATAATCGTTTGATGAAAAATCCATTCAAGGAATGAACCGATAGGACTGTTTCTCCCAAAAAGAAAAATAAGTAAAAACCCAATAACAGTAGGAGGTAAAACAATAGGTAGTAAAAATATCGTTTCTAGAAATAGTTTTCCTCGAAATTGAATCCTTGAAAAGAGTCTTCCTACTAAAATTCCAAAAAAGAAAACGATAACGATGGAAATGGATGCAACTTCTAATGATAATTTTATAGGAAACCAAAAATTATTTTGTAACAAATTGATCAATCCAATGCTTTAAATCCGAATTTTTCAAAGCTACGTTTCGCCTGCTTACCCTTTAAATAGTGAAAAAATTGCAATACTTCTTTTCTATGGGTAGATGTTTTTATAACACCTGCAGGATATAAAATTGGGCTATGTAGTTTTTCATTTGCCATTGCAACTATTTTTACTTTATCAGATATTTTTGCATCTGTCAGATAAACCATACCCGCATCTGCACTTCCTGTTTCAACATAGGTTAAGACCTGTCTAACATCTTTTGCAGGAACTAGCTTTTTCTGAAGTGTATTCCATAGATTTAAACCTGTTAATGTTTGTTTTGTGTACATCCCTGCTGGAACCGTTTCAACTGTACCAATTGCAATTTCCTTAACTTGATTTTTTGTTAAATCATTAAAGCTATTGATCATTAATGGATTTGCTTTACTTGTAATGAGGACAAGCTTGTTACTTAATAAAATGGTACTTTCTTTTTTTTCAATTAATCCTTTTTGAACTAGTTCATCAAATTGCTTCTTTGCAGCTGATATAAATAAATCAGCTGGAGCACCCTGAATAATCTGCTGCTGTAAGGCTCCCGATCCCCCAAGATTTAATAAAATATGTGTATTGGGGTTTTCTTTTTCGTAGTTTGATTTAATTTCATTTAATACATCAGCTAAACTGGCTGCCGCTGAAACAGTAATGTCCACATTTTTACCTGATATTCCTTTTTTTAAGGTTTCTTGGTTACTAGAACAGGAACATAAAAGAATGGATAAAAATAATAGTAACATGATGTTTATTAATTTTTGCATTTTCTATCCTCCAAAATTAGATATTAAAATTATACCGAACATCTTTGAATGGATAAAGGGTTCAATGAAAATAAACTACTAAGAAGGTAGTTTTTCTTTGTTTTAATCATCAAAATTTCTCAACCTTAAACTATGTGTTGAATTGATTAAAAAAGATCCCGTACATCTACAAATACTTCCAGGAAGAAATTTATTTACTCTCAAATCTGAAATTTTCCTCCAATATTTTCCCGCTTAAGCATTTTCGAAGGAATTAATTTTAATCATATATATATTTATAGTAATATACGGAACTTGATCAGCAAATCATCTCCTCCTATGAATTTAAATTTATACGTAAGATTGATGAGTATGAGGACATAAGGGAGAGTTTATGATATGGATATGGATAAATTAAAAAAATGGCTGGAACTGGCTCAAGGAATGCAAGGTGGAGAGTTTTGGAAAAGTGTGTTTGATCAAGATTTTTCGAAACAGTTTATGAATGAGAATGGTAATGATACTTTTTATAAAGGGGAAACAAGCTTTCGAGACGATAAATCAGAAAAAAGCTTTCCCCCAATAGATATGTATGTGAATCCTCAAGAAGTAGTGGTTGTGATTGAAATTCCGGGAATTCCCAAGGATGATATTGAATTAGGACTAAGTGGTAAAGTGCTGACAGTAAAAGGAATAGCCAAATCCATTTATCCGCATTTACAAATGTCGTATTCAGAACGATTTTATGGAGAATTTTCAAGGCAAATCAACCTACCAGATGTAGTAGTGCCCCAGGAATTAAGTGCAAAATTTTGGAATGGTATTTTAATCATTCATTATAATCGACAAGAGCAGGATATTGTATCAATTCCAATTGATTAAATTTTATATTAAAAAGATTTTCAATCTCCTTTTCCATATTCGGACATGTTCTGTTTTTTTTTGTATATAAATTAGTACGAAGGTTAAAAGGGGCGTATGTAGCATGTCTTTAAAAAATTTATTCTTCATATTCGGTAAAGATGATGTTGAGAAAGAATTAAAGATTAAATTGCATACGTTAGAAAAAGAAGTGCAGGAACTTAAGCTATCATTGTCTGGCATCCAAAATCAAAAGCCGCAAGAGGTTAAAATAACGCAAAACGAACCACCCATTATTATTGAACGAATAAATATTGAAAAAATTATACTTGATAAATACGAATTAAATAATAATTTTGGACAGCTTGGAATTAAGGAACTTAAAGGTAAGTTAAATATTGGAGCAACTTATGGAAGTGATTTTACACCATTTCAGGAAGAAGAAGAACAAGAAGTGAAAGAAGAAAGAAATGATAAGCAAGAAAAAGTAAAAGCAACGGCGGAAAAGGGACCTAAAATAAATATAAAGTCAAAACCAGAAAATTAAAGAAACAAAGGCTGTCCCAAAATGTGATTAAAAAGAGAAAAAATTCTTTCCTTTGGTTGATTAACTATTCAAAGTGTGCGATTTTCTTATTTTTTTGAACAAAAAAGCTTCCCAAAAGCTATACTTTTGGGAACCATCTTCCTTATGATTAATGAATTCTATTCTCTACTTCTTTACATACCTCGTCAGCTGATAACCCATTTGCATCGATGACAGATCCCTTAGTATAGGTATCTTGCATCCCCATTACATTCGAGTCAAGCCCGGTTACGACGCAACAATCACAACTTTTAGCGTCTGATTCCTGCTTTAATTCAACGACATCATACCCTTTTTCACGAAGAGCTTGCTGAACATTTGTAAGAGATTGTTCTACTCCAATCTTTGCCATACAAAACACCTCCTCCTATAAATTAGATTGCCAAAATTCACACTTATTATTCCACTTTAGTTTGAATAAGAAATATTGTGTTTTCAAAATATAAAAGTGGAGGTGTTTATAATGGCTAAACGAAAAAAAGATCCTTCTACTATTGGACTTGCCTCAAGTCAAGTAGAAGGACAAGGTACTACCACGACAGAAACAGGAAACAGAGCTTCTTCTTCGTCAAGAAAGAAACAGAAAAAAAGCTAAAAAATGGGTGACACGATTCGTGTCACCCACTTAATCTTATTGATACATTTCAACAACTTGTTTTTGTAAATCTGTATTTTCGAGGTATTCATCATAGGCCATTTGTTTATCAATTAAACCTTTTGGCGTTAGTTCAAAAATACGGTTGGCGATAGTTTGGATAAATTGATGGTCATGGGATGCAAAAAGCATGGATCCCTTAAAGTTGATTAATCCATTATTTAATGCAGTGATGGACTCAAGATCGAGATGGTTTGTTGGTTCATCTAATAAGAGTACATTTGCCCCGCTTAACATCATTTTTGAAAGCATGCAACGAACCTTTTCGCCTCCGGAAAGTACACTAGACTTTTTCAAAACCTCTTCACCGGAAAACAACATTCTCCCTAAAAACCCTCTTAAAAAGCTTTCACTATCATCTTTAGGAGAGAATTGACGAAGCCAATCGACAAGATTTAAATCCGCGTTTTCAAAATACTCAGAGTTGTCCTTAGGAAAATAGGCTTGAGATGTGGTAATACCCCATTTAAATGATCCGCTATCTGCGTCCATTTCACCCATTAAGATTTTAAAAAGAGTGGTTTTAGCTAATTCATTTGTTCCAACTAAGGCAATTTTATCGTCTTTGTTCATAACAAAGCTGATATTATCAAGAACCTTAACACCATCAATTGTTTTTGTCAGGCCTTCTACCCGTAATAAATCATTTCCAATTTCACGATCGGGAGTAAAACCAACATATGGATATTTTCTGGAAGATGGTCTAATATCATCTAAAGTTATTTTATCTAAAAGTTTTTTTCTTGAAGTGGCTTGCTTTGATTTAGAAGCATTCGCGCTAAACCTGGCAATGAAGCCTTGCAGCTCCTTAATTTGTTCTTCTTTCTTTTTATTGGCATCCTGCTTTAGCCTAAGGGCTAATTGACTGGATTCATACCAAAAATCATAGTTACCTACATAGATTTGAATTCTTCCAAAATCTAAATCCGAAATATGGGTACATACTTTATTAAGAAAATGACGGTCATGGGAAACAACAATAACGGTATTTTCAAAATTAATTAAAAATTCCTCTAGCCACTGTATCGCTTTAATATCTAAATGGTTGGTAGGCTCATCCAAGAGCAAGACATCAGGTTGTCCGAATAAGGCTTGCGCAAGAAGAACTTTTACCTTTTCAGCCCCCGTTAATTCAGCCATTTTTTTATCATGAAGGTCTTCGCCAATTCCTAAGCCTTTTAATAGAATAGCTGCCTCCGATTCTGCTTCCCATCCGTTTAATTCAGCAAATTCGCCTTCAAGTTCTGCTGCTTTCATACCGTCTTCATCTGTAAAATTCTCTTTCATGTAGATCGCATCTTTTTCGAGCATCACTTGATAAAGTCTTGTGTGGCCCATTATAACTGTTTTTAACACTTCATTTTCTTCATATTCAAAATGATTTTGTTTTAAAACAGCTAAGCGTTCGTTAGGCCCAAGCTGAACAGATCCAGTTTGAGGTTCAATTTCTCCTGATAAAATTTTTAAGAATGTTGATTTACCAGCGCCATTCGCTCCAATTAGTCCGTAACAATTTCCTGGAGAAAATTTAATATTGACATCTTCAAAAAGCTTTCTTTCACCATATCGTAAACCTACATTAGAAACAGTAATCATGTTTTCAATCCTCCAAAAACAAATATCTTTAAATTATACCATCTTTTTAGAAAAAGTAGAAATCCTTTTTGGAAAGCAAAAGGATAAAAGTGGTAAATGAATATTTGCAACAAAAAAACAAAGAATAAAGGTTTTTTTTTTTGAATTTCACACTTTATTCATAATTTTAGTGTAAAATTAATTCAGTAACGCAAAAAGAAGGTGGAAATAATGGCTAAAAAACAAATTTCTGAACTTGTGAATAAGCTTAAAAAAGCTGGTATTAAAGCGAGTTTAACAAAACCAAAGTCAAATTACCTTTTATCTTTGCAGCAAATTAAAAAGTGTCCATCATCCTTGAATCAAATATGACGAAAAAAAGCGATTAATCCGAATGGACTAACCGCTTTTTTGTTATTTTATTTTATCCAAAATGGTTTTATAAACTTCCTGTTTATTAAAATCTTGCCCCATAGGGAACTTTGTAATATATTTGTTATTTTCATCCACTAAATAGGTAAAGGTCGAATGAATGAATTGGCCATTCCCAGGATCTTTAAATTGAAATTGAAGTGAGTTTGCAACATCTCTTATTTTTCCTTGGTCTTGTTTAATGTTAGATGGATTTCCAGTAAGGAACTCCCAACTTTCATCATTCTTAATACCAAAACCCTTCATATATCCTTTTAAGATAGAAGGAGTATCACGATATGGGTCAATTGTTATTGTAATAAATTCTATTTCTTTTCCAAAAACTCCATTTTTTTGTAGTTCTTTACGAAGTAAGCTCATTTTTTGGGTGGTAGTTGGACAAATATCTGGACAGTGTGTGTAAATAAATTCAATTAATTTTAATTTTTTATGATCATTTCCGAAGGTATATTGCTGGTTATTTTGATTCATTAAGCTTATATTCCCTGGCACCTTTGCACTTGCATCACGAATAACAAAAAAGGATATGCCAGCTGATATCCCAAGAAACAATGCTAAACCACAAATAAGATAAATTCTCTTCATAATTTTAACCTCCTAAAATAAAGATAAAAAATTTTCTAATAAAAAGAAATGGACAAATCCTGAACATTTAAAATGATTCTTGTATTTATTATTTAGGAAAATAATTCGATTTTTGCCGTAATGATCTTGTTCATAGCGGCTATTTTTATTAAGGAAGATTACAAATTGAATAAACACGGTACGTTTACATGAATTTAGGAGGCTATTTTCTTTTAAAATATTTTAGGCTTAAACCTAAATACATGCTAAAATGATAAATTGTAACAGTGTGAAAAAGAAAAAGGGGAAACGTTTATGGAAAAATCAGAAAAAAAATACATACGTTCACTCCAAGGATTTTACTTATTTTCCTTTTTTGGAGTAGGAAGTATAACTGCTTTAATAAGTGTTTATTTATCAGATGTTGAAAAATTAAATGGAACACAAATAGGCACTATCTTATCTATAGGGCCTATAATGATGATTTTCTTTCAGCCAATTTGGGGGATGGTTTCTGACGTAACAAATGCACCTCCAAAGGTATTGACACTTTCCACCTTTTTAGCAGGAATATTTGGCTTTGGATATTTGTTTTTTCATCGGTTTTCATTACTATTCATGGCGGCCATTCTCGTTGCTATTTTTCAAAGTGCAATCATTCCTGTGTCAGATAGCATTTCAATCAAATATACCGCAAAAGTCCGTTATAACTATGGAAATATACGTCTATTTGGATCACTAGGATATGGAGTTGCCGTATTTTTAATGGGTAAACTTTCGGAATTTACTCCAACTGTTATCTTTTATGCCTTTTTTATTGCATTAACAATTGCCTCTTTACTAGCCTTTCGCTTACCAAATGAAGGTACAAAAGCAAAAGTAAAGCTCAGCTCTGGCATGAAAGAACTTTTTGTAATAAAGAAATTTATAATCTTTATGATTGTTACCTTTTTAATATTTGGACCTATCCTTGCGAATAATTTCTATTTTGGTTTATTTGTGGATAAATTAGGAGGATCCTATACTGGAATAGGCGTAGCCTTCCTTATTGCTGTTTTATCAGAAATCCCGTTTATGAGAATATCTGGAAAGTTAATTAACAAATACGGTCTTTTACCGATTGCAACAATTGCAGGAGCTATTTCTGCAATAAGATGGGTATTTTATTTCATGGAGCCAAGCTTATCACTAGTGTATGGATCAGCATTCATTTCAGGTTTGTCAATTGGATTGTTTATACCTGCGGGCTTGCAATATATAAGAGATATTACTCCTGTTCATATTACGGCAACAGCCGTGACTATTTATTCAGCAATTGGAAATGGTCTTGGAAACTGGTTCAGTACCTTTTTTGGCGGGATGATCTATGATAAATACTCTATTTTTGGTGTATATTTGTTTTTTGCAATTCTGTCTTTAATGGGTGTTTTATTGAACGTATGGTTAATAAAAGATGAAAAGGTTCAGTTGCGAAAAGTGGTTTTAAAAGACCAATAGGAGATGATTACCATTCGATCATCTCCCTTTATATACCTGTAAAGAAGGGAATCAGAAGCTTCTTTTGCTTCAAAAACGGGATTCTGCTTTTGCTTCAATGTTCATGTTCAAATAAAATAGAACCCTCCTCTTCCTCATTGTGAATCCGAAATAATATCAGTAGTGTCTCAAAATGATTGAGAATATCATCTGTAAGGCCCTGTTGGGTCTTTTTTTCTTTAATTTTTTCTACAATTATATGCAATAATTGATGATCTCTTTTGAGTTTAATAATTAATTCATTTAATTCTGGTTGTTCATTCAACTTTTCCGTAAAGAAGCCTTCTTCTTCAGCCTCAGCATGAGCGATTGTTCTTGCTTCCCAGTGCTCTACCAATGCATCCATAACTTCTTCAAAATGTTCTGTTTTGTTATCTTTAAACAATTGCCTCAAAAGCTTAGTTAAATCCCTAGCCTCTGTATAAATTCCATCATGAATCGAATGATGGGTCTTTTTTTTTCTTAAAGATGGTCCTGACATGAAAGGTTCTCCTTTAATTCATATTTTGTACAAGTCTTTTCCAAAAAAGAGGTATTTAAACCGCATTTAGTTTAAAAAGGATAAAATCTCAAATACAAAATCTATTGTATACATCATCCATTTAAGGGGACTTTATTTAGTAAATATGATTTTTTTGGGAAGGTGAAAGGAATGGAACGCAAAAAAAGCCCCCTAATGAAAAAACTGAAATTTTTTGGGCAATCAAAGGATATTGCTGAACACGCCGTACTATCACCAATGGATCGGGAAGCAGAAAAAGTTTATCGGAGAAGATGGCAGCATGATAAAACTGTAAGAACTACCCATGGTGTGAACTGTACTGGATCTTGCAGCTGGAAGGTCCATGTTAAAGATGGCATTGTTGCTTGGGAAACACAGGCTACAGATTATCCATCAACTGGTCCAGAAATGCCGGAATATGAACCAAGAGGATGTGCAAGGGGAGCCAGTTTCTCATGGTATATTTATAGCCCTCTAAGAGTGCGCTATCCATATGTACGTGGAGCACTTATAAAAATGTGGAGGGAAGAACTTGAAACCATCAAAGATCCTGTACAAGCTTGGCAGGAAATTGTTACAAACCCAGAAAAAACAAATAGATATAAACAGGCAAGAGGGAAAGGCGGGTTTGTAAGGTCTAATTGGAAAGAATTAAATGAATTGATTTGCGCTGCCTTAATTTATTCAATCAAAACATATGGGCCTGACCGAATATTTGGCTTCTCGCCAATTCCAGCCATGTCTATGGTGAGCTATGCTTCAGGGACAAGATTTCTATCCCTTTTAGGAGGCTCCTTGTTAAGTTTCTATGATTGGTATGCTGACCTTCCTCCAGCATCCCCTCAGGTATGGGGGGAACAAACGGATGTTCCAGAAAGTTCTGATTGGTATAATTCTTCCTACCTCTTAATTTGGGGTTCTAATGTTCCCCAAACACGGACACCGGATGCCCATTTTATGGTTGAAGCCAGGTACCGTGGGACGAAAGTCGTTTGTGTAAGTCCAGACTATGCAGATTTCGTTAAATTCGCAGATAATTGGTTACCTGTTAAGGCTGGAATGGATGGGGCACTAGGCATGGCCATGACTCATGTGATTTTAAAAGAATTCTATGTAGATAAGGAAACAGAATATTTTACTGATTATGTAAAGAAATTTACTGATTTACCGTTTCTAGTAAAATTAAAGCCTCATGGAGATTCCTATGTTTCAGACACCTTTTTACGAGCTAGTGAATTAAATTCCACTATTTCAAATGGTGATTGGAAGACTGTAGTGTGGGATCAAGAGAAAAATCAATTTGCCTTCCCAAATGGAACCATTGGCCATCGTTGGGAGGATAAAGGAAACTGGAATCTCCACCTAAATGATCCTGAGCAGGATTATAAAGATATTAAACCATTGCTTACCATATTGGGGAATGAAGAAACCCAATTACCGGTTTTGTTTCCACATTTTGAAGAAGAAACGAAAGAGGTGCTAAGAAGATCTGTTCCCGTTAAATCCTTTAAGCAAGATGGAGAAACAGTGTACTTTACGACAGTCTTTGATTTAATGCTTTCAAAATTGGGTGTTTCACGAGGTCTAGAGGGAGACTTTCCAAAGGACTATGATGATCCAAGGCCATATACACCTGCATGGCAGGAAGCTATAACAGGTGTTGATCGGAAACTTGCTGCACAAATTGCTAGAGAGTTTGCGCAAAACGCTGTTGATTCTAAAGGGCGTTCTATGATTATTATGGGGTCTGGGATAAATCAATGGTATCATGCGGATGCCACTTACCGAACCGTTTTAAATCTTGTCTTATTATGTGGTTGTGAAGGAGTAAACGGTGGGGGTTGGGCCCATTATGTCGGACAGGAAAAAGTTCGCCCATTGGAAGGATTTCAAACTGTCGCTATGGCGCGGGATTGGGGTGGGCCTCCACGCCTACTTACAGGAACATCATTCTTTTATTTTGCAACGGAGCAGTGGAAATATGATGATACAACGATGGAAGATCAAGTTTCCCCACTTGTAGAAAAGCCTCGCTTTCTTCATGGTGGAGATTACAATTACCTGGGAGCAAGGCTTGGTTGGACACCCACTTATCCATCTTTTGATATGAACCCGATTGATATGACAAAAGGAAAAGATCTTTCCAACAAGGATCAAGTTATTGATTCTATTGTAAAAGATGTCAAGAGTGGTAAAACAAAATTTGCTGTTCAAAATCCTGAAGATCCAAAAAACTTTCCACGAGTGATGTTTATATGGAGAGCTAATTTAATTGGAAGTTCAGCAAAAGGACATGAATATTTTCTAAAGCATCTTTTGGGCACCCACAATGGGGTTTTGGGTGAGGAAAATACGGAAGTGAAAACTGAAGAAATTGAATGGGGCGATGATTCTGCAAAAGGGAAGCTAGATTTATTGGTAACACTTGATTTTAGGATGGTAAGTTCTGGCCTTTATGCAGATATTGTATTGCCGGCAGCTACTTGGTACGAAAAATATGATATTAGCAGCACCGATATGCATCCATTCATTCATCCATTTAATCCAGCTATTACAGCACCGTGGGAATCAAAATCTGATTGGGATACCTTTAGGCTTTTAGCGAAAACCTTTTCAAAAATGGCTGAAAAGTATTTTAAAGAACCAATTCAAGATATCGTTGCGACTCCAATGCTCCATGATTCACGCGGCGAAATTTCTGATCCATTTGGCAAAGTACCTGACTGGTTGAACGGTGAGCATGAGCCGGTACCGGGAAAGAATTTTCCATTGCTTCATATAGTAGAGCGAGATTATACGAAAGTTTATGATAAATACATTTCCGTTGGTCCAATGGTAAAAGAGCAAATTGGAGCCCATGGAATTGGCTGGAGTGCAAAAGAAGAATATGAAAAGTTGAAAAAAATTCTTGGTCCTGCAACCAAAACGAAAGATTATAAGGATTGTCCAAGTCTTTATACGGGCCGGGATGCTTCTGAAGCTATTCTTTCTTTATCAAGTGCAACAAATGGATCAATGGCAATGAAGGGCTGGGCTGTATTAGAAAAGAAAACAGGTCAAAAACTAAGTGATTTGTCAGAAGAAAGGGCAGCAGAGCATTTTTCATTCAATGATATTACTGCTCAGCCCCGGCAAACCCTTACTACTCCGATTTTTAGCGGATCGGAAACAGGTGGACGCAGGTATTCTCCTTTTACAACAAATGTGGAAAGACTTGTACCATGGCGAACATTAACGGGAAGACAACATTTTTATTTGGATCATGAGATGATGTTGGAATTTGGGGAGGAATTCCCTGCTTATAAGCCTCCGCTTAGAAAAGCTGCCTTCAGATCAGATGATAATCGGCCAACAGGTATGGGGAAAGAGATTAACTTGCGTTATTTAACACCACATTTTAAATGGTCATACCATAGTATGTATTACGATAATCTTCTTATGTTGACTCTTTTTAGAGGAGGCCCAACGATTTGGTTAAATCGCGATGATGCCGATGAAGCAGGAATTGCAGACAATGATTGGCTCCAAATTTATAACCGAAATGGAGTGGTTGTTGCTAGAGCTGTTGTTTCACATAGACTGCCAAAAGGAGTTTCGTTTATGTATCATGTTCAAGAACGTCATATTAATGTTCCTGGCTCACCTATTACGAAACAACGTGGCGGCACTTTTAATAGCCCAAACAGGATTTACATGAAACCAACTCATATTATTGGGGGATATGCACAATTGAGTTATGGCTTTAATTACTATGGACCATGCGGAAGCCAGCGTGATGAAAGAGTAATCATCTGTAAACTTGACCGAGAAGAGGTGAACTGGCTTGAAGATTAAAGCGCAATTTGGCATGGTAATGAATCTTGATAAATGTATTGGTTGCCATACATGTAGTGTTACCTGTAACAATACTTGGACAAACCGTCCTGGTGCAGAATACATGTGGTGGAATAATGTTGAAACAAAACCTGGAGTTGGATACCCAAAGGAATGGGAAAATCAAGAAAAGTACAAGGGAGGCTGGGTATTAAAGGATGGAAAGCTAGAATTAAAGGCTGGCGGAAGAGTCTCCAAACTCCTTAACATCTTTTATAACCCTGATTTAGCAAAGCTAGATGATTACTATGAACCATGGACCTATGATTATGAAAATCTAATTAATCACCCCGAAAGCAATTATCAGCCAGTAGCCAGACCAAAATCCCAAATTACTGGGGAATATATGGATATTCAATGGGGCCCTAACTGGGAGGATGATTTGGCAGGAGTATATAAGACGGGTAAAGATGACCCGAATATGAAGGGGCTTGAGGAAAAAGTAAAGTTTGAGTATGAGCAGACCTTTATGATGTATTTACCAAGAATCTGTGAGCATTGTTTAAATCCTACATGTGTCTCTTCATGTCCTTCTGGTGCGATTTATAAACGTGAGGAAGATGGAATTGTTTTAGTTGACCAGGATGCATGCAGAAGCTGGCGTTTTTGTACCACAGGATGTCCGTATAAAAAGGTTTATTTTAACTGGAAAACACACAAAGCAGAAAAATGTACATTTTGCTTTCCGAGAATTGAAGCTGGTCTACCAACGGTTTGTTCGGAAACATGCGTTGGAAGAATTCGTTATATTGGAGTTGTTTTCTACGACTTAGATAAAGTGGCTGAAGCTGCCTCTGTCACAAATGAAAAAGAGTTATATGAAGCACAGCTTGGAATTTTCCTTGATCCACATGATCCCGAAGTAATTGAGGAAGCTAGAAAAGCAGGGTATCGAGATGACTGGATTGAAGCAGCACAAAGATCGCCAGTATATAAGCTTGCTGTCGAACAAAAAATTGCTCTTCCACTACATCCTGAATATCGGACCTTACCGATGGTTTGGTATATTCCGCCTCTAAGCCCAATAATGAGTGCATTTGAAGGTGGATTAGATGGGGTGAACCCACATGTGGTGTTTCCGGCAATAGATCAACTACGTATTCCTGTGGAATACCTTGCAAACATGCTTACAGCTGGTGACACAGAGGTGATACGTAAGGTTTTGAAGAAAATGGTAGCAATGCGAAGTTATATGAGGTCTAAAAACTTAGGGAAACAACCAGAGAAAAGTATTCTTGATTGCGTAGGAATGTCGGAAGAAACCATGCATGAAATGTATCAATTAGCAGCCATAGCAAAATATGATGATCGGTATGTCATTCCTAAATCACATCGTGAGGATGCGGCAAATATGTATTTAGGACAAGGAACAGCCGGGTTTGATTTTATGGAAGCTTGTTCAGGCTGCTCAGTAAATCCTAATATTCCTGAGGATTATAAATTTGGTGAGGATTATTGGGGGGAAATACATGGATGATTATCAACGTATATTCCTTCTAGCATCAATATTATTACAGAATCCAGAAAAAGAATGGTTTGAAACAAGTGAGTTAGAGGAAGAAATTGAGTTAATTGAAAACACGCTTGTAAAAATTTTATTCAAACATTTCTTATATTATCTAAAATCAAAATCATTTGTTGAATTGTGCACGGCCTATACCCAAACATTTGACTTTAGTGATAAAACAACGCTTTATCTTACTTATCCAATTTTCCGTGAAAGTCCTGATCGGGGAAAAGGACTTTTAAAGTTAAAAGAAGAATTCCAAGATGCTGGATATCCGTTAGAGGTAAATGAATTGCCTGATTATTTTCCTGTTATATTAGAGTTTTGTTCACTTGTCCCAATTGAAACTGCAAAAAAGATGCTTAGAATTCATCGAAAAGCCATTGATCAGCTATTAAAAGAATTAACTATTTTAGATAATCCATATCAAACCATTCTTCAAGGCTGTATTCAAGAAATAGAAACTATTCTTAATAAACAAAAGGCTTCATAAGGGGGTATGCAGATGACATATTTTGAAAAACTATTCTGGGTCTCTTTTCCTTATATCATGCTAACCATGTTTGTGGTTGGACATATCTATAGGTACAATACAGACCAATTCGGCTGGTCGGCAAAATCAAGTGAGTTTCTTGAAAAGAAACAGTTAAAATGGGGGAGTATTCTTTTCCACTATGGGATAATTTTTGTATTCTTTGGTCATGTTGCAGGGATATTAGTGCCAAAGGCAGTGTATGATTTACTCGGAGTTACAGACCATATGTACCATATGGGAGCTGTTTGGATTGGTGGGCTAGCAGGAATTGCGACCATTATTGGGGTATTGCTCTTAATGGTTAGAAGATTTACGGTTAAGCGAATTTTCATCAATAGTACTTTCCGTGATATTCTTGTGCTAATTTTGTTAACACTAATCATTGTATCTGGGTTTGTAAATACAGTTTGGTATACAGGTAGAGGGGTAGCATTTGAATATCGTGAAACCATAAGTCCATGGTTTAGAGGAATATTAGCATTAAATCCTATGCCTGAACTCATGATTGGAATACCACTGGGTTTTAAAATCCATGTTGTCTCAGCATTTTTAATTTTTGGTTTGTGGCCATTTACAAGACTTGTTCATGTATGGAGTCTTCCGTTAGAATACTTGAATCGAAAATTTGTTGTATACAAAGCTATTTATTCAAGGCGAATTTTAATGATGCAAAGTAATCGACTGAAAAAATAGTTTTTATTGAAAAAGTTGTAAAAACATCTTGCCTAAGCCTGTATTTTGGCGGAAACTAATAATGTAAAAAGCTACATATGGGGGATGGCAAAAATGTTGAAAGAACTTACAAAATTCCATCATCAACAAGTTGTGGTGAATACCTACAACGATGAGGAGCTTGTCAAAAGGGATGGAATTTGGTTTGAAAAGATTGTTGAAGATAACGGGTATTTACATTTTGTTAAGGAAGGTTCTGTTATTCTGAGCATAAAGGTGGAAGGCAAAGAACTGAAAAAAGAGCCTGTCTTTAAAAACTTTTATACAGTAAATGAACATACACAAAGAATAGAAATTTATTTTCCTTGAAAAAATTTATCACAATGGGACCTATCAGGGTTCCATTGTTTTTTTGTTTTAGGATTTTGCAAATGGTGAGTTGTTTAGGCGAGGAAGGGAATGAAAAACCAATAAATAATCCTTCAAGTCCGAAAATAGCCAACAATGGAAAGAAAAACAAATTTAAATAAAAAATAGAAATATGTACATACTATAAATAAGAAATTCGCCAATTATGATTCCTATGAGCGATTTGCACAGCGCGGCTAAAAGAGAAAAGGATAATTTCTTTTTAGCTAATAAAAGGAGGCGGTTCCCATTTTTTATGGTAAAAGAGGCAACGAAGAAAAAATTGAACCAGTTCTTGAAGAAACCGAAGTTTATTCTTGTACAGATGGATCGTGTATAGGATGGATGAGAAAGGATTTTGCTTCAGTAGATTTGCATTGCCCTATGTGTGGAAGTGAAATGGAGAAAGAAATTAGAGAGTTACCGAAAATCTAAGCATAATTAAGGACTGCCACTAATGAAACTGGCAGTCTTTTTGGTTTAAAAATGTGTATTTTATTGAAATCTTGTGATGAAATTTTTAACTCTGAAGGCTAAAGATTTTCATTTTGTTGGCGAATTTCATCCCCAGTAATAACGATATTTGCCTCTCTTTGGGCTTGGTATTCATTAACAGAATCACCTGGAATGCTCTTTTTATTAGGAGCATTGCCACTGTTGGCAATTGATAACTGAGCATCTTTTGGAGCATTGGTTTGATAGTTCTTTAGTTTATCCACTTATTCACCTCCTATTATTAAGGATTTGCAACGATAAAAAGGAATATTCTTTACTTATTGAATTAGAGTACAACAGAAAAATACTCTTTAAAATTTCTGCAATTTCCATTACAATCATAGTAGAATATTGAAGGAACGGAGGGATGCACAATTAATTCTGTACATCCTATTTTAATCATGATTGCTATTGGATTAACCTTAATGGCATCCTATACAGCCCTGGATATGTTTACGTTAGTTAAAACTTCTGAAAAAAATAGTCGATTTTTGTTTATGGGCGGATCTTTCTCTTTGGCTATAGGGATTTGGGTCATGAATTTTATGGGATTAATTGCTCTTAACATCATCCATTTTTCAAGCTATCAGATTTTATTAATTATTTTGTCCATATTCATTGGGGTTGCGTTTACCAGTATGGCATTTCTTATGATCCTAGGAAAGGAATCTCAAACCTATCATTTAATAATAGGCAGTGCCTTGTTAACTCTTTCTGCTATCTCTATTTATATCATTTGTATTTATGCTATGAATTTGACAATAAAATATAGCATTGGAATTTTTATACTATCTTGTTTCCTTATTTTTGGCTTATTTTTGTTTGCGCTTTGGATTTTATTCAATCCTAAAAATTTTGGAGTTGGAAATCATACTTGGCTTAAACCCATTAGTTCATTCATTATTACTGGAGCAATTGTTGAAGGACATTTTCTGTTAAAGGAATCTTTACTTTCGCCAGCACATCCACTTGTTACAGGGGATTTTTCGATTGATACATTTATCATTTATTTAGTTTTATTTGTTTCCATTCTCATTTTCGGGGGTGTAATTAGCTCAAGTGCCCTGGTGAATCGAAAATTAGCTGTTTCGGATACGAATTTAAAGGATATAAAATCAGCACTTGATGTATCCTCCATTGTTGCCATTACAGATCCAAAGGGAACGATATTGTACGTAAATGATAAATTTGAAGAGATTTCCAAGTATAAAAAAGAAGAGATATTAGGAAAAAATCATAGGATTTTAAATTCTGGATATCATTCAAGAGAATTCTTTAAAAATTTATGGCAAACAATTGGGGGAGGGAAGGTCTGGAAAGGAGAAATTTGTAACCGTGCTAAAGATGGATCATTGTATTGGGTAGATACAACCATTGTTCCCTTTTTGGATAAAAAAGGGAAACCATATCAATATGTAGCTATTAGAACGGATGTTTCTAACCGAAAAAGAGCAGAAGAGCATTTAAAAGAAACTTTACAGGAAAATTTGGATATTAAATTTGCCCTTGATCAGTCCTCTATCGTTGCATTTACGGATGAAAAGGGAGTTATTACAAGTGTAAATGATAAATTTTGTGAGATTTCCAAATATAGCCGTGAAGAAATTATCGGAAAAACGCATAGTGTTTTAAACTCGGGCTTTCACTCAAAGAAATTTTTTCAAGACCTGTGGAAAACGATAGGGGAAGGAAAGGTCTGGAAAGGCGAAATTCGAAATAAAGCAAAGGATGGAACCTTTTATTGGGTGGATACCACGATTGTTCCTTTTTTAAACAAGGAAGGAAAACCGTATCAATATCTTGCTATTCGGAATGATATTACGGAACGGAAGAGAACGGAAGAGGTACTACACCGTCAAGATAAGCTTGCAGCAGTCGGACAGCTTGCTGCCGGTGTGGCCCATGAAATTCGTAATCCTCTAACATCTATGAAAGGATATACAGAGTTCCTGCAATTAGATGAAAAAGATCCAGAGAGATTAGAATTTTTAAACATTATTCTTGATGAAATTGAACGGGTTAATACAATAGTTGAAGATTTTATGGTCTTAGCAAAACCAAAAGCTGTTGAATTGGAAGAGAAAAATGTTATTCCGGTAATCCAGAATGTCATTTCTTTATTAGAATTTGAGGCCAAAAAGAAAAATGTTTACCTTCATTTTGATTACAATAAGGAGATTATCCAAATTGAATGTGATGAAGGCCGTTTAAAACAAGTATTTTTGAATTTTATTAAAAATGGAATAGAAGCCATGCCAAGTGGCGGAGACTTATATGTACGGACCTTTATCCATGAAAATAATGTCCAAATTTCAATTCAGGACACAGGTGTAGGAATTCCGAAGGAAAAATTAAAAAAACTTGGAGAACCCTTCTATACAACCAAGAAGAATGGAAATGGCCTTGGATTAATGGTTAGCTTTAAAATTATTGAGAGCCATAATGGGAAAGTTTTTGTGGAGAGTGAACCAAATAAAGGGACTACCTTTAATATCTTATTACCATCCAAAACAGCATAGGTATATTTAATGAACAGGAGAAAAATTCTTCTGTTTTTTTTTGCATTATTTTTCTTTCTTGAATAAGTATTCCACGAAAAAGTCAAATTTTTTTGAAAAATTCACGCTAAAAAGGATAAGAATAGATTAATATATTTATATAGGCACTTTGTTTAAATGGGAGGGGAAAATGAATGTCAGAAACAAATGTTGTTAAAACAGTCTGTGGCTACTGTGGAACTGGTTGCGGACTCATACTGGAAGTTGAAAACAATAGAATTATGAAAATTCGTGGTGACAAGGATGCCCCCGTTAATAAAGGACAAACATGTGTAAAAGGGGCCTTTGCGTATGAGTATGTCCACGCTAAAAACAGATTAACCGCCCCCCTTATAAGAAAAGCGGGGGAATTAGTTGAAACTACATGGGAAGAAGCTTACCAATTTATTGTTGAAAAATTAACATCAATAAAAACAAACTTTGGTGCAAAATCTATATCATTGTTTGCATGTGCCCGTTCAACCAATGAATCAAACTATGTAACACAGAAATTTATGAGAACTGCCATTGGAAGCAATAATATTGATGGATGTAACCGAACGTGACACGCTCCAAGCGTTGCCGGTCTGGCAACTGTATTTGGTAGTGGTTTTCCAACCAATACTTTAGAGGATTTTGATAAGGCTGAAGTATTACTATTAATGGGATCAAATACAACAGAGGCACACCCAATTATTGCAAATCGAATGAAAAAGGCAGCAAAGGCTGGGCTTAAAATAATCGTTATTGATCCCCGCAAAATTGAAATGACGAAGGTTGCCCACCGTCACCTTCAAATTAATGTTGGCACTGATATTGCGTTGATTAACGCTATGATTCGAATTATTTTAAAAGAAGGATTGTTCAACGAGGAATTTATTCGCCAATTTACATCAGAACTGGAAGCGCTCAAAAAGTTAGTTGAACCATATACACCGGAATTTGCAGCGACCATTACAGGATTAACACCAGAAGAGATTGATTTAACGGCAAGGGAATACGCGAGTGCTGGAAAAGCAATGATTGCCTATACCCTTGGTATTACTGAACATCATTGTGGAGTGAACAATGTTTTTGATATTGCCAATCTGGCCTTGTTAACAGGTCATATTGGCCGAGAAGGTACTGGAATTATGCCGCTCCGCGGTCAGAATAATGTCCAGGGCGCTGGTGACATGGGGTGTTTGCCAAATCAATTGGCAGGGGCAATAAGCCTTTCGAATGATGAATATCGGAAACGTTATGAGGAAGAATGGCAAATTGTTCTGAATCCTCAAGCAGGAGACACCCAAACAAGAACCTTTGACAAAATCGAATCAGGCGAAGTAAAAGCACTTTATGTCATAGGTGAGAATCCTTTAATGGCAGATGTCCATATGAACCATACTAAAAAACTCTTGGAAAATCTTGATCTCTTAATTGTGCAGGATATCTTTTTAACTGAAACAGCCAAAATGGCAGATGTTGTACTTCCAGCAAGATCATGGGGTGAGGTGGATGGAACGTACACAAACACAGACCGCCGAATTCAAAGGGTTAGAAAGGCAATTGAACCACATCCGAATACGAAGGAAGACTGGGAAATCCTTTGTGAAATCTCAACAAGAATGAACTATCCAATGAATTATAACAGCAGTGAAGATATATGGAACGAGGTCCGAAAATTAGCATGGGAGATGTATGGTGGGATTTCATATAGAAGACTAGACCAAGAATATAGCATTCACTATCCTTGTCCAGATGAAAATCACCCAGGTACTTTTATCATGCACGAAAGATTTCATCAGTCAGAAAATGAAATTCAAACAAAATCCACATTTGTTCCAGTGGAATATACTCCACCATTAGAGATGCCAGATGAAGAATATCCGTTCATGTTAACTACCGGCAGAAGGTACGAATCCTACAATACCCATACTCAAACAAGGCATTATGCTGCAGGTGTGAAAATAAAGCAAACAGAAGAGACTGTAGATATTCACCCCGATGATGCAGCACTCTTAGGAATATTGGATGGAGAGGTTGTGAAGGTTCAGTCAAGGAGAGGGGAATTACAAGTAAAGACAAAGGTTACCGAGCAGGTGGTTCCGGGCCTTGTGTTTATGAGTTTTCACTGGAGTGAAGTTCCTACTAATATATTAACATTAAATGAATTTGATCCTATATCAGGGACAGCTGAATTTAAAGCATGTGCAGTTAAAATTTCCAAAATAAGTGCATAAATAATGAAATTCGACTCACTTTGAGTCGGATTTTTTTAGTGTAAATTACCTATTTTAAACTGAAAATTCCGTCTCTTAGATATATTGTTGTAATATAATTGCCATTGTTGTAATGGACACTTAATCCACCTGTTCTTTGTATAGAACTTTTTCGTGTTATGATAAAACACAGTTAGCTGCTAAAAGAACATGGGAGGAACAACAATGCTTAAAAGATTTAAAACACTCATTGCAGTGGCTGCACTCTCAGGGACTGTAAGTGCTAATGTGCATGCAGCAGATATTACTATAAAAAAAGGCGATACCCTTTGGGATATTTCAAAAATACATAATGTATCTGTCGATAACATTAAGAATTTGAATCATCTTCCCACTAATCTTATTCATCCGGGTGAAAGATTAACAGTTTTACCAGAGAAACATTATACGGTAAAAAGTGGAGATACATTATGGAATATTGCACAAGATAACAAAATTTCTGTGGAGTCAATAATATATTGGAACAAGCTTATTTCAGATCAACCATATCCTGGATTAAATTTAGTTCTCTTTGAGAAAGAAAATACCACTCCAGTAGAAAAGCCGGTTGAACAGGATAAAAAAACTGCAGCTAAAACGTCGGTTATCAAAAAAGTGACAGCTCTAAAACCCGTTCCTGCTGTGAAAAGAACTTCACAGCCAGTCAAACCAACGGTAATGGCTGCAAAAACGGTAGAGCATATAACGTCAAATGTAAAAACAATTTCTGTAAAGGCGACGGCCTATACCGCGAATTGTCCAGGTTGCTCTGGTAAAACAAAGCTTGGAATTGATTTAAAAGCAAATCCAAACGCTAAAGTTATATCTGTGGATCCTTCAGTTATCCCATTAGGTTCAAAAGTATATGTTGAGGGCTACGGATATGCAACAGCAGCTGACACTGGTGGAGCTATTAAAGGAAAAAGAATCGATGTTTTTATTCCATCAGAAGCGGAAGCTGTAAACTTCGGTGCAAAACAATTAACAGTTAAAATTATTAATTAGTGGAGAGACAAGCCTATTGGCTTGTCTTATTCTATTTCTATTGCTAAATCTATTGGACCACTAAAGGCGGATATATTGGTTCCCGCATAAATCAGTCAAACTAGTATCCTTCATTTTCTGTAACAAAAACCTAAAAAAGATCAGTACCGGGTTTTAATAAATCTGGTACTGATCTTTTTTAATGTTAAAGAGATTTAGTTTACATGTTTTACAACAGATTCAACCACTGTATTTTTTCTTTGATAAAAATACCAGTTTATTAGTATAGAGATTACATAAAATCCTATAAAGAAATAGAATGCTGTAACTGGTGTTCCGGTTGTATTCACTGACCATCCAAATAACTTTGGAATGAAATAGGATCCATAAGCTGCAAATGCGGCAGAAAAACCTATTACCGGAGCAGCCTCTTTTGGAATAAATATAGCTGGAATCATTTGAAATGTGGATCCAGAACCGATACCTGATGCTAAGAAAAGAACTAAGAAAGCTGTTAAGAAGCCTGCAAAACCTTTTGTATTTAAGAAGTAGATAACACCGGTAGCACCAATTCCCATAATGAATAGCACAAATGATGTTACCTTTGCCCCGCCAATTTTATCTGCTAAATAACCACCAAATGGTCTTGCTGCAGCAGCAACAAGTGCTCCAAGAAACGCTAACCCAATATGTTGTGGAAATTGAGATTTTAGTAAAAGCGGAAATGCTGCTGAATAACCGATAAAAGAACCAAATGTTGCTACATATAAAACAGTCATAATCCATGTATGCTTCCGTTTTACAATCACAAATTGATCTGCAACAGATTGTTTTGTATTTGGAATATTATCCATTCCAAATATTGCTGCAACTGTCAAAATGATTATAGGAATAACCCAGATAAATGCAGCATTTTGTAACCAAACATGTTGACCATTTGCTAAAACCTGCTTGCCGCCAACTAAGGCAAATGTTCCAGAAGTAACGATTAAAGGTGTGACAAATTGAACAACTGAAACCCCCATATTCCCTAGTCCGCCATTGATACCAAGTGCGGTTCCCTTTTCTCTTTTCGGAAAGAAAAAGCTAATATTTGCTGATGAGGATGAAAAGTTTCCTCCGCCAAGACCGCAAAGAGCCGCTAGAGTAAGCATCACAGTATAAGAGGTATGAGGATTTTGAACTGCAAATCCAATTCCAATTGCTGGTACAGCAAGTATGGCAGTTGAAATAATCGTCCAATTTTTACCACCAATTGTTCCAACAGCAAAGGTATAAATAAAGCGTAGGGTTGCACCTACAAGACCTGGTATGGCTGCAAGTGTAAAGAGTTGTTCTTGTGTAAAATGAAATCCAATATCGTTAAGTCTTACAGCAACCACTGACCAAATTTGCCATACAATAAATGCAAGCATTAAGGACGGTACTGATATCCATAGATTACGTTTTGCGATTTTTTTTCCTTTTGCATTCCAGAATTTCTCATCTTCTGGATTCCAATAAGTTATTTTTCTCATAATGTGTTCCTCCAAAAAAACAATTTATTATGATGTGCTGTTTACAAAGCTAATAATAATTTGCATGAGAAAATAACTTTGTGAGGTACATCACAAAAGTGGTGAAGGAAATGTGAACTCAATTTAAAAGACATAAAGTTGTAAAGAGTCTCCCATGAACAGGAAATTTAGACGGTTTTTGGAAGAAATAAAAATGTTTCGAATTTTTGTTATTTTAATGGAAACGAAATGAAATAGGAACGATCTTATTATTAAAAAAATATAATACCCATAGTAATTTTAAAGAGATACAAGGAGAAAATGATATGCTTACCAATGCTGAGGCAACTCGAACAGACGGTTTATTAACTATAAGAATCATTGGCCAATCTCTCTCACCATGTGATGAGGCAACTATAGTCGGATATTATCCCGGAACTATCAAATATTCGAACGATCCTTGTTCTGCTCAAATTTTTATAAGAGAGGGGAGAAAACCTGAACTAGAAAATATGCACTGTCCACCGGTATGGGGGAAACTTTGGATTTTAAATCAAGTTATTCGTGACAACTATCATAAAACAATTGAGATTTTTGTTAACAACAATCTTACCAAGAAAATTCGGATTATAGAACTTGAAGAAAAAGGATTGTATAACATATGGGGTATATAGCAATATCTTATTATTTAAATACAACAAAGTGTTGCAGTTTTAACCGAATTGGTAGAAAAGCTTGGAAAACACAATATCACATAAAGTAAGCACAAATATTTTTTTGCTGGAATAAACTACATTACATGATTAAATTAAAAAAGGAGGCTCTTAAATGGCAGTCTTTCCTATCCCAGTGGAAATCAATACCATAAGTGGTGGTGTTGTACAATTTGGACCTTCTTTGTTTACTTCCCCCAAGAGTTCTCAAAAAACGTTTACCGGTTCAGGTTTAATAAGTTTAGCTATTCAAGCCATTACTGTAAATGGATTAAATTCAAACAATACAATAGACTCCGACGGATTCGATCAGCCTATTGTAAAAGATTAAATAACAGGTTTTCAGCTGGAATTTAGATGAATTAAACATGCAAGTTAGTAGGTTCATTAAGAATTAAAAAGGTAGTAGTATGCAATTTAAGTTTCCAAAAAAAGGTGGTGGAAAATATTCATTCCATCACCTTTAGCTTTGTTAATAGTTTAAATTTATGATAAATAATTATTTAATCTTTCAACAGCTTCTTTTAATTTCTCCATTGAATAGGCAAAAGAAATCCGAACATGATGATTTCCACCATCTGTAAATACTGAGCTTGGCAGCATTCCTACTCTTGCTTTTTCAGCCAAATCTAGACAGAATTGATAAGAATCATCAAATTGCTTTGGTATTTCTGGGAATAAGTAAAAAGTGCCTTCTGGTATTACTATTGAAAAACCTAAATTTGAGAGCTTCTCAAATAAAAAGTCTCTTCTTGTTTTATATTGATCCACCATATTCTTAACTGCTTCGTCCGTACCTGATAATGCCCCAACAGCAGCAAATTGCGCCATTGTATTTACACTGGTATTCACATATTGGTGTATCTTCAACATTTCTTGGATAATATATTCTGGTGCAAAAACAAATCCTATTCTCCATCCAGTCATCGCATGTGATTTAGAAACCCCGTTGATCACAATGGTCTTTTCACGTACTGATGGGAAGGTTGCGATAGAAATATGTTTAGTATCAAATACCAATTCGCTATACAATTCATCCGAAATAATAAAAATATCATTGTCTTCTAACACTTTAACTACTTTGGCTAATTCTTCTTTGTTCATTGTTGCCCCAGTTGGATTTGAAGGGAACGGAATAATGATAGCTTTTGTTTTATTGGTTATAGATCGTTCGACTATTTCCGCAGTAAGTTTAAAACCTGTTTCAATAGTATTAACAAATTTCGTTACCCCTCCACACATATGTATGACGGGTTCATATCCAGAATAAGCAGGTGTTGGTAAAATTACCTCATCACCTTCACTTAAAATAGCACGTAAGGACAAATAAATTCCTTCTGTAGATCCATTTGTGATAATCGTTTCACTAGGCAAGTAATTTAGATTATATTTTTGATTGAATACTTCTGAAGCTATTTTTCTTAACTCCGAAATTCCTGCATTTGGCGCGTAAGGGGTATGGTTATGATCAATAGCTAATTTTCCAGCCTCTTTGATATAATCCGGTGTTAAAAAGTCAGGCTGCCCGATCGTTAGGGAGACAATGTTTTCAATTGAACTTATTTTATCCGAAAATTGCCGGATACCAGATATTTGTATGGAACCTACTTTTTTATTCAATAAATGTTTCATACTATTCACTACCTTCTGATGAAAAATAATTTTTTACTATTCAATTAAAGCCTATTATAACAAAAAAAACGGAGAAATTGTCCCCGTCATTCCCTAGAATACTTTGTGTGTGTTAGGCACCGATATTGACAATCTAACCTTTTTTTATTATTCTTTAAAAAAATGTTAATAAGCTCTATTATATTTCGTATAACTCCAATAATATGGTTTGGAGGTCTCTACCAGGAACCTAAATTCCTGATTACGAAGAAAGTACAAGATTTGTATTTTCTTCATAATCAGGAATTTTTTTATTTTAAAATCAAAATATTTATTTCAGGAGGTCAAAATGAATTTTTTAGCCTTGCCAAAAATTGAACTTCACTGTCATTTAGATGGAAGCCTTAGGATTGAAACGGTTATGGATATTGCCAAGAAGGAGGGAATCCAGTTACCTTCCTTTAATAAGGAAGAACTGCAAAAGGAGTTGATTGCCCCCTTAGAATGCAAGTCACTAGTGGAATATTTAAAAAGATTTTCGATTCCGAATTTGGTTATGCAGTCCAAGGAAAGTTTAAAAAGGATTACATTTGAGTTATTTGAGGATGCAGCAACGGAAAATGTTAAATATATGGAAGTGAGATTTGCGCCGTTACTTCACACGTTAAAGGGACTAGATGTTGTAGAAATAATTCAATCCGTTTTAGAGGGGATGAGGGAAGCAGAAAGCCGCTACAAAATAAAGGGAAATATAATCCTGTCCTGTATGAGGACGATGCCTGTAGAAAGTGCATTTGAAGTGATTAAAAAAGGGAAGAAATTCCTTGGAAAAGGTGTAGAGGGGATTGACCTATGTGCATCAGAAGAAGAAGGTTTTTGTAGAAAATTTGTGGAACCAATTGCATTAGCCAAAAAATTTGGCTACAGGGTCACGATTCATGCAGGAGAAACGGGAATCGGTAAAAACGTTCTAGAAGCAGTTGAACTGTTGGAGGCCGAAAGAATAGGACACGGAGTATTTATTAAAGAATGTTCTCAGGCTTATAAAATTGTGAAAGATAGACAGATAGTACTTGAAATGTGTCCTACCAGTAATGTTCAAACGAAAGCTGTTCATCATTATTCTGAACATCCGATATATCAGTTTCATCAGGATGGAATAAAAGTTACACTAAATACTGATAACAGGACAGTATCTAATACAACAATGGCAAAAGAATTCCATATAGTTAACAACGAATTCAATCTAAGTAAAGAAGACTATCGGCAAATATATTTTAATAGTGTAGAAGCATCCTTTGCTGACAACGAAACAAAAGAATGGTGCTTGGCACAATTCGAAGAAAATGACCTCCAGAAATAAAAGCTAGTACAGTAGATTGACAACGATAAAAGACATTCCTTTGGAATGCCTTTTTTAGCTAATAAGAAAGGATGTTCTCTTTCGTAGCAATATCCTTCACTACATCCTCAAGGGTTACACTCCCTAACACCCTCTCCATGGCTAATTGTGCAGCAGTAAATAATGGTTCTATCGTGTTCTGGATATTCCTACCAACAAGACATTTTGGGTTTGGATTTTCGTGCATGCTAAATAAATCTTTTTCCTGAACAACATTCACTGCCTTATAAACACATTCCAATGCTGTCCAAGCAGCTAAGAGGGCAGGAGTAAAGTTTATTGCTTTTACAAGTATAGCAAATGCAACTGAAAGCAAGAATTTAATGGCACCACCTCATGTTTCAACAGAAGCAGCAATTATTAAAACGGGTATTCCATATTCTTTCTTGCGAAACAATTGGTATTTAGAAAACGAAATTGGAAGTATACAGGCTGCCATAGAGGGAGCTCCATGGGTAACTTCCGCTGGAACTGGTAAAGTAGGCTGGGCGCTTCAACAAGATTACGCAGATGCAGTAGCGGCTGTTCTTGTAGGAAACGGGCACGAAAATACAGTGTATGAACTTTCTGGTCCTCTTTTAACTCAAGAAGAATTAGTATCTGCTCTTGGTTTTGTATTAGGTAAAGAAATACCTGTACAACATGTTAGTGACGAGAAATATGGAGAAATCGTGAAAGGTTTAGGTTTACCTGATTTTGTGATTCCGATTGTAGTTGGAATTCAAGAGAGTATTCGAAATGGTACACTAGAAGTGGAAAACAGTGATTTTGAAAAAGTTCTTGGTCGTCCGGTTACACCAATAATAGAATCACTGACGAAAATAGTTCAAGCAATTTCACAAACAAAATAAGATCAATTCAAAAAAACAATCATACTTAAAGATCTCGCTGCTATTTGGCAGCGGAATCTAGTAGTAAGAGTTAGCATTTTCAATGGAAATCAGTATTCTAATTTTGCCAAGATATAGGTTAAATATGGCTTTATCTAAAAGATATTATGAAAAATAGCAATAATCAACCTTCCTAAAAGATGAAAAAACCCTACAACTAATCTCCATAACAGACCCAATACTCCATCTAAAGTAAAATCGACTATTTCTTCAAGTACAAAATGATGATATTTTTTCTTATGTTTATCCTTTTCTTTAAATGGTTTCATCTTTAGATCCTCTTGAAAAAATGTAATAAGTGGTTATATTTTATGAAGTTTTCCTTTTTTTATAAATGGATTTACTAAGCCTTCCATAGTTAACATTCTTAAAATATATCTTGAAACAACAAAAATTAAGAAAAAATTCATATTTCTGACTTGCATACTTTGCATATAATTTCTTTTAAGACAAAGAAACAGGAGGTGTAAAATACATGGTTTATGCAGTTATATTTGTCGCCTTTTTAATTGTTCTTTATTGGATTGTTACCTTTAATTCTCTTATTAAATTCCGAAACTGGGTTAATGAAGCCTGGGCACAAATAGATGTTCAATTAAAAAGACGGTATGATTTGATTCCGAATTTAATTGAAACGGTCAAAGGCTACATGAAATATGAGCAAGAAACACTTGAAAAGGTTGTTCAGGCAAGAAACAGTTTGATGAACGGGAGTTCTCGTTCAAATCAAATAGAAGCAAACGACCTTTTATCTGGCACATTGAAGAGCCTTTTTGCATTAAGTGAAGGATACCCAGATTTAAAAGCAAACCGTAGCTTTGTTCAATTACAAGAGGAACTTTCGGGAACGGAAAATAAAATTGCCTATTCACGCCAGCTTTATAATAATACGGTAATGAAATACAACACAAAAATTCAATCTTTCCCTAGCAATCTGATCGCTGTTGTTCATGGATTTAAAGCAGAACAAATGCTTGAAACAAAAAGTGAAGAAAGAGAGAATGTGAGGGTGTCATTTTAATGTTGTATCAACAAATTGACAGTAATAAACGAAAAACGGTCGGGATTATGATTGGATTTACTCTCTTTGTTTTGGCCATTGGATCTGTCACAACCTATATCTATCTCGGAAGTTGGATCAGTGGTGTCATTTTTGCTTTCGTAATAGCTGTTTTCTATTGTTTAATCATGCTCACTGGAAGCACAAAAATGATTATGGGGATGAATGGTGCGAGGGAAGTGGCTTTCTCAGAAGAACAGCCTTATCTTTGGAATACAGTTGAAGGATTGGCAATGGTAGCACGAATCCCTATGCCAAAAATTTATTTGATTAACGATAAAAGCCCAAACGCCTTTGCTACAGGGATTTCTCCAAATAATAGTGCGGTTGCAGTAACAATCGGGCTTATAGAATTGTTATCAAGGGAAGAACTTGAAGGAGTTATTGCTCATGAAATATCCCATATTAAAAATTATGATATCCGCCTGTCAACCGTTGCAATCGCTTTGGTTGGTGTTGTAGCAATACTTGCACATTTTGGAACACGGTTTCTTTTTATTAGAAAAAGTAAGAAAGTCGATCCTATATTGATGATTATTGGGATATTTCTTTTAATCCTTTCTCCCATTATTGCTACAATGATACAGCTAGCATTATCAAGAAACCGTGAATATTTAGCAGATGCAAGCGGAGCAGAGCTCTGCCGAAATCCAATTGCTCTTGCGAATGCGTTACAAAAAATATCGGATGTACATTCTCCTGTTAAACATGCAAGTCAATCGTGTGCAGCCCTTTATTTTAATGATCCATTTAAAAAAAAGAAAACCCAATTATTTTCAACGCATCCTCCAACCGAAGAACGAATTCGACGATTGCTAAATATGTAAAAAATAAACGCTCATGTTGAGCGTTTGAAATGCGCTTTTTCCATACATGATTAGGACTTGATGGGATTTCAACCCATAAAAAGCACGAATCAAATGGTTGAATGATCCGGCTGCTCTAAACATTGAGCTACAAGTCCTAATTTTATAATGTGTATTAATTAAAATTAATATTCTTGCCAAAGTATTACTTAAGCAGATGATTATCAAGCTTCGCTTCATTAAACCTACCTACATAATTTTTTGTTTCTCCAACATCATCATTTAAGGCATTAATCGTTAACCATTGCTCATAAAGCTCTTGATTTTTACGTTTGTTCCAAATGTTCCCTTCCCAATGCCCCTTCGTTTTTAAAGAAACCCACATTTTTTTATAAAAATCATTGTCGTGTTCACCAGATTGTAAAATACTTAAAGTTTTTCCCTTGACCTCATCCAGAGAATAACCGGTTATTTTAGTAAAGGAAGGATTAATTCTTTGAATAGCACCATTTGCATCTGTAACAACAATTCCTTCGGCTGCATTATTTATAATTTTGGAGGAAATATCCAATTTATCCTGATAAAACAACCATACAACTAAAATGAGGCTAGCTAATGAAAATTCAGATAATGACATAAAACCAATAGCATAATGACCTGTAAGGTTAAATAAAATGGTCAAAATTAGTGGTGGGAAGAATCCTCCTAAACCGCCCATTGCAGCCACTATACCATTGACGATTCCAGCCTGTTTAGAGAAATATAACGGAACTAATTTAAAAATAGCTCCATTTCCGATTCCAGCGCAGAAGGCAACTAATAAGCAGCCAAAAGAGTAAATAGGCAGGGATGGTGTGAAAGATAACAAAAATCCGGCAAAAGTTAGCCAAAAGAAGACTCCCATTAAAATAAGGAATGGATTAATTTTGTCCCCAAGCCAACCGCCTACAGGCCTAAAAAGGGTAGCAATAGCAATAAATCCTGCTGTGCGTAAGCCGGCATCCACTTTATCTAAATCAAAATGATTGACCAAAAAGGATGGTAAATAAATGGTGAAAGCCACAAAAGAACCAAATGTTATGAAATAAAATAAACTTAAAAACCATAACTTTTGATTTTTATATACCTCTTTAATTTGCATCGTTAAGGAGTTGTTAACCTTACGTTCCTTTTTATCTCCAAAAAGAAAATTTAAAAGAGAGAAAACTAAAACCACGATAAGAAAAATTTGAATGGTAAATCTCCAACCATAAGTATTAGCTAAAACAGGTGCAGAAAAAGACGTTATCGCTGTACCAATATTTCCGGCACCATAAATACCATTAATAAATCCATGTTTTTCTTTAGAGTAATATTTGGGTAATGAGGTAACGCCAATGGAGAAAACTGCACCGCCAATTCCAAGCATAAATCCGCCAATTAAAAGCACAGTTATTGATTTTGCAATACTGATTAGAAAAATTGGCAATAGTAAAATGATAAAACTAAAAGTAAATAGCTTCCTTGCCCCATATTTATTTGTCCAATATCCGATTGGCACCCTTAATATAGAACCAAGGATTACTGGGATGGCAGTTGCCCAGGACTGCTGAGTGGATGTTAATTGAATGTCCGCTTTAATAAATGGCATTAGTGAAGAAATGAGTACCCAAACCATAAAACCGCCTATTAGGCTTCCAGTTTGAATAAATAATTGTCTTGTTCCTTGTTTCATTAAAATCCCCCTCGTACTTTACACTACAGTATTATCGTTTCCGCAAAACATGAAAAAAATCATTTAAAGGCAAGATCAATTGATTGAACTTTCGTGTATTATAAAATTAATTTTATAAATTCACTGTGAAGTATGCTACAATTTTCTACCTTTTATAGAAATTTATTTTTTTTATACTCCAAAATGTGACTGAAAGGAACTATTCATAAAACAATCGGCAATTGTCTAGAGCAAAATCAGCTAAATTATTAAACAAAGCCAAAAATTTAAAAGAGTTAATAGGGAAAATGGAGACTTATCTAGAAATCTAAATAAAATATAGTTTATGATCAATATAAAAAGGTATTCACTGGGGAGTGGGAAAATGGGTTCACATGAAGTTATTGCATTAGCAATATTTTTACTTGCTTATGGCTTTATTATTTCTGAACAAATTCATCGTACGACAATTGCCATGATAGGTGGTTTATTAATGATAGCTTTTGGTATTTTTGACCAAAATAAGGCAATTCATTACATCGATTTTAATACCATTGGCTTATTAGTTGGTATGATGATCATTGTCAGTATTACTGCACAAACAGGAGTTTTTGAATACATAGCGATAGTTTCAGCTCAAAAGGTCAAAGGGGCTCCTATTAAAATCCTAATCGTACTAAGCTTGTTTACAGCCCTTGCTTCAGCATTTCTTGATAATGTGACAACAGTTCTTCTTGTTGTCCCAGTAACAATAAGTATTACTAAGCAATTAAAAGTACCACCGATTCCATTTTTATTATCTGAAATTTTCGCCTCAAATATTGGGGGAACTGCAACAATGATTGGTGATCCCCCAAACCTTATGATTGGAAGTGCAGTGAAAGATTTAACATTTATGTCCTTTATTGATAACCTAACCTTTATAAACTTTATCATTTTATTGGTTACGGTTCTAATTCTTACATTTATATATAGAAGACAATTAAAAACAACCAATGATTTAAGAAAACACCTTCTAAGTAAAGATGCCCGCCACGAATTGAAAGATCGGTTACTTTTATCCAAATGCTTAATCGTAGTGATTTTAACTTTACTAGGTTTCTTTTTCCATCAATTCATACATATTGAAACAGCCACCATAGCATTAATTGGTGCTTTTATATTACTTTTACTTACTGGTGATAAATATTTAACAACTACTTTAGAAAAAGTAGAGTGGACTACACTATTCTTTTTTATAGGTTTATTTGTTATAGTAGGTGGACTTGTAGAAACTGGATTAATCGGGGCCTTAGCAAAAAAAGCAATGTTATTAACTGGAGGAGAAGTGAAATCAACCACATTTCTTGTTTTATGGATGAGCGCCCTAATTTCAGCCTTTGTTGATAATATTCCATTCGTTGCAACAATGATCCCCCTTATTAAGGAAATGGGTCATTTGGGAATTACTAATTTAGACCCACTTTGGTGGAGTCTTTCACTTGGCGCCTGTTTAGGTGGAAACGGGACATTAATAGGTGCCAGCGCAAATTTGGTTGTAGCAGGACTTGCTTCTAAAGAAGGACATCAGATTTCTTTTATAAAGTTTTTAGTTATCGGATTTCCCTTAATGCTTATATCGATCCTTATTTCAACAATATACGTCTATTTCCGATATCTTGCTTAAAACAAGGAATCGTTAAAAAATATGGAGAAGGGATTTGCTAAAAAGTGCAAATCCCTTCTTTTGTTTAATTTAGTGCGAATTCATCGATTAGAATGGTGCGTTGCTCAAACATTTGAATAAATTGATAAAATTCTTGAATAGGGACGGGTTTTGAAAAAAGGTAGCCTTGTACCTGTGAACATTGGAACCCCTGTAGTAGGTGCATTTGATCCTCTGTTTCCACACCTTCTGCAGTAACATTAAACCCAAAGCTTTTCGACAATGAAATAATTCCCTCAACGACAGCACGATCTTTCATATTATGTAACATACTTTTGATAAAGGATTGGTCAATTTTCAAAGTATCTATTGGAAGACTTTTTAAGTAACTAATAGAAGAATAGCCAGTTCCAAAATCATCAATTGCAATAGTCATTCCCATTTCTTTAAGTGCTTTCAACTTTTCAATCACTTCTTCCATGTTATCCATGGATACACTCTCAGTTATTTCGAGTTCAAGTTGTTTAGGACTTAACTCGGTATCCAACAGTGTCTTTTTTACGATTTGAACAAAGTTTTTATCCTGAAATTGTTTTGAGGAAATGTTTACTGCCACTTTAATTGGAGTTTCTGTTTGTTTAGAAAGAAACTTTGCCTGGGTACAAGCCTCTCTTAAAACCCATTCACCTATGTTTCCAATCAGCCCAATTTCCTCTGCAAGTGGAATAAATTCTGCGGGTGATACACTTCCTAGCTCAATATTTCTCCATCTAATTAATGCTTCCATTCCAATTATTTTTCTTTTTTTCAAGTCAACTAATGGTTGATAATGTAATGTAAATTCATTTTGCTGGATGGCTTTACGTAAATGAGATTCTATTTTGACAACATCATTTATTTTTTGTAGGGAGCCTTTATGATAAAATTGGTAGCTGTTTCTTCCTAATTCCTTTGATGAAAACATGGCAATATCTGCGTGTTGTATTAACTCCTCCCAGGACAAACCATCCAATGGATAAAAGCTGGCACCAATACTGCAGGTTATATAATATTCTTGATCATTAATAATAAATGGCTGCTCCAAAAAGTGAAGTATCTCTTTTATATAATCTTTTGCTTGATCATCAGATTTTAAATTGTTTAAGGAAAAAATAAACTCATCCCCACCTTGTCTTGCTAAATAATCCCCATCCTTTAAGATAGTGCAGAGTCGTTTTGAGACCTGCTTTAGCAGGACGTCGCCGTTGGAATGCCCTAGGCTTTCATTGATAAGCTTAAAACGATCTAAATCAAGAAATAAAACAGCGAGAAAACAATTTTTTTTCTTGGCTTCTGCTAAAGCATTTTTTAGCTGAATTTCAAAACTCCATCTATTAGGTAACCCTGTTAAGTAATCATGAAAAGCCATATATTCCATTTTCTTTACAGCCTTTTGTAATGAATGCTGTTCATTTTTCAATCTATCCACTAATATTCCAATCGTAATAGCAATAATAAAGTTTAAAATAGAAATGATAATCATGGACCAAATATTAACTGAACTATACTTTTCACCATCAATGAAAATTTCTAAAAGTTCATTTAAACTGTGAATAAAGGTGCCAATTACGGCTGATATTATTCCACCTTTTTTCCCATAGGTAAAAGGTAAAAAAACGGAAGGAAATAAGTATAATAACCAGATAACCTCTGAAGTATTCGCAAGATTATCCATAACAAGTGGAATTAAGTATATAAGGACAAGAAGGAGAAAACTCTTTCTCATAATTTTTATTTACACCTCGACAAAAATTGACATACTCTAACAATTCCATAATAAAGTGGAAAAGGAGTAAAATACAATTGCACAAGGGAAAAATTCATAGATTGTTAATATATGAATAATAGAAAAGGTTAAATTAGACTGATTAAATATGTAAATATGGAGCAAATTAATTTTGAAGGGGGGAATATAAGTGCCTAGTGGAAAAGAATTGGAACAGTTGCCTTTGTCCAATGTTGCACCTAGTACAGGTAAAGATATGGGTCAGTATGATCGAAAGTCACTTGATGGAGTTGTTAAACCTGTACAACCTGAACCAGCCGATATCGAAAAAGAAAATGAGGACATGATTTAAGGTAGGAATGAATTCCTACCTTAATGTTTTTAATTACATCTCAACAAGTTCGTTAATTTTCACTGTTGATCTTTCTTCAAGAGGGCCTCTTAGATGAACGGTAGCAGTTTGTCCATCCTCATTTATCTGATCAATCCAAACTGAAACTCCATTGTATTGGACTTCAATATCTGCTGATGAAGATAAAATTTGTTTTACCCTGTTTGTATTCATTATTTTCACTCCTATTGTAAGATATGATTATTTTTAGTAATAAAAAATCATTTCATACATCTAAATAAATAAGCATATTTTACTAGAAAATAACAGCCCCTGAAGTGAGGGGAATATGATAAAATTTATTTATATTTCCTTACTAACACAGCACCTAACTACATCAGAGAAAGGAAAGCAAATGGATAAAGATTACATCAATGTAATGGAAGAAATTGTTTCAACTCTTGTGAATGTTTTGATGATGAGTCCTGATTATCAAACCTTTTGCCAATGCAGCAAGTGCAGGAATGATATTATTTCTCTTAGCTTGAATTCACTTCCTAGTCATTATGTTACATCAGATGAAGGAAGGAAAATGATATTTGAGCAATTAAACACTACCGAGAATCGGAAGTGGATTAATAAACGTATTATTTCTGCCATTCACACTGTAGGTAAATTTCCAAAACATTAATTTACAATGCAAAAAGACCATTATGGTCTTTTCAGACTGTAGACAAACTCGAAAAATTTCGAGTTTGCCTACAGTCTTTTTTCTTTTAAAATAGAAAGAGGTAATTAGAGAAGGTTGATTTCCGCTGCGGGTGGCGCTTTCCGCGGGCGGGGCCGAGCCGCTTCCCTCGC